>JBEKSU010000203.1:0-6850 GCA_049516755.1 Verrucomicrobiota bacterium
GAAACCGTGGGTTTCCTGCTGCTTCCCGGCGCCAATGGCATCCACCACGCCCTGTTGGTTTATCCGTTTCCGCAATTGATCATAACCGCCGCGCTGGTGCGGTTCTGGCAGAAGCCGTCAGCAGCAACCGCCGGTCATTCGTTCCGGGGCGCTCTCGTCGTGGGCGCCGTTCTGGCGTTGCTGGCGGGACACTTGATCGCCATCCAGGAAACCCGACGCTTGATCCAGGAAACCGGCGGCCGGGGCCGGTGGTCGAATACATTGAACGAATTCTGCCAGGACGTCCGGGGCCGGACCAATCTGACCATCGTCAGTCTGGACTGGGGGTTCAACGAACAACTCATGTTTCTGACCGATGGCCCGCAGTTGTTGGAACCATTCTGGCATCTGGCGCCGGGCGAACGGCTCCAGTTCTCTTTTTCTCCGGACACCATTTACCTCATTCATCCGCCGGAATACACGCTGTTGTCCGCGGGCACGCAGATTCTGGATTACCTCCAGCCCACCGACACCCGCAAACCCGTGGTCCGGGCCTTCCGGGACAGGGAAAACCAGGTGGCATTTTATGCCATCCGGTTCGAACCCAGGTGAAATTCCGCCGGCGATTCGCGTCTGTGGGCGGCCGGCTCCGGCTGCGTCCGCCGGCGTGCGCCGCATTTTCCGGCTTGCACTTTGGCCGCGCGCTGCGTTGAGTCAGAGAGTGACCGGCGCATTTCTCAACGCAATGGGCATTTTGATCGGCGGGCTGTTCGGTTTGGCGCTGCGCCAAACACTGTCCCTTCGCGCCCAGATCATCTTTCGTTCAGCCCTCGGCACCTGCACCATTTTCTTCGGCTTGCGGCTCGTTTGGTTGGGTGTCAACGGAACTTTTTTGCCGGTGTCGAAACAAATGCTCATCGCCGCGCTGGCCGTAACCCTGGGTTTTTGGGTTGGCCGGCTGCTGCACCTGCAACAATTATCCAATCGTCTGGGCCGTTACGCGGGCAGCTTGATCGCGTCGGCCCAATCGGACGCGCCGCGCAAAACCGGCGGCGGTTTCATCACCTGCACCATTTTATTTTGCGCCGCCCCGCTGGGCCTGCTCGGTGCGGTGACGGATGGATTGCCGGCTCCGGGCGGCCAGTCGGGCTACTTCTGGCTGCTGGCAATCAAAGCCGTGATGGACGGTCTGGCCATGACCGGTTTCGTGAAGGTGTTCGGCTGGCCGTCCGCAATGTCGGCGTTTCCCGTTTACCTCTTTCTCGGCGCCATCACCTACGCCTGCCAGTCTTGCGCACAACCGTTTCTCGCCGCACACAGCTTGGTGGATGCGGTCAATGCCGCCGCCGGCCTGGTTGCGTGCGCCATTGCGTTGATGATTTTTGAGGTCCGCCGGGTCGAGCTGGCGAATTTTCTGCCCGCCCTCGCCGTCGCGCCGCTGCTCGCGTGGTGGCTGAAATAAATTGTGGAGCGCGATGGTGTGCGGAGCGTCAGCCACACCGCCCGTTGACCTTCAAGCTTCGGCTTGCCATTCGTCTCGAACAGGCTGAAGCTTGGACGCCAATATGAACTGCATCGTCACTGCCGGACCCACTTATGAACCGCTGGACGACGTGCGGCGGCTCACGAATTTTTCCACCGGCCGCCTCGGCACGGAGCTGGCCAATTTTCTCGCGGCGCGCGGTCACAAGGTGATCCTGCTCATCGGCACTATGGCCACGCATGGCGGCGAACGGCGCGCGCAGCGGGTGGAGACGTTCACCACGGCGGCGGATCTGCGCCAAAAGCTGAAAGCGGTGTCGTCCAAAAAAGTGGACGCGATTTTTCACGCGGCGGCGGTCGGCGATTTTGCGTTCGGAAGAATTTTCACGCCCAACGAATCCGGCAAACTCGCCGAAATCAAGTCGGTCAATAAAATTCCCACCCGGCCGGGCAAATTGCTCGTCGAGCTGGTGGCAACACCCAAAATCATCGCCGAGCTGCGCGGCTGGTTTCCACGAACGCGAATCGTGGGATGGAAATTCGAGGCGGACGGCGCGCGCGCCGATGCCATCGGCGCCGCCCAGCGGCAAATCGCCGAATGTTCAACCGATTTGTGCATTGCGAATGGTCCGGCTTACGGCGAGGGCTTTGGCTGGGTGGCGCGGGACGGCCGGGTGGTGCATTTGGCGAGTGCGCCGTTGTTGTTTGAAGCGCTGGACAAATTCTTGCGTTCCCCGTAGGAGCCGACGTGAGGAGGCTCTGTTCAAGTTGGAATGTCGAAGGCCAATCGTGAACGGAGGAGCAAGTGAAAGTCGTTTCTTAATTCTTCATTCTGTCTTCATCATTGAAGTGAGCTTCGTTACCTCGGCTCCTACAGATGATTCACGCCTCGAAATATTTCAATTGTTGCAGCCCGAATCTCAGGGGCAGCCAGCCGATGCCAACAGACAGCAACACAAAGCCGGCAATGCCTTCCGCCGCCCAGCCTTCGTGCGCATGCAGGCCGGCCGCGCCAAAAAACAGCAACAGCACGGAAGCCAGGATGTAAAACGAACTCAGCACAAAACAGAGCGTGCCCCCAAAACCGCTGACGATTTTGTTCGGGTTGGCCTCCTTCAGGTTCGGATAAAGGACGCCCAGTCCGATGGCGAGGCCGTTGAGTGCGAAGGTCATCGCGGTAATCACCGCGGCAAAGAACAGCACGCGGTCCCAGCTCATCTTGAGCAGATAACAGGACAGCGTAATGAGACCGGAGGTGACCAACAGCGACAAGACGCTGGCCAGCCAGAACTTGGTTTTGACCACGCGCGCCATGCCCATCGGCGCCATGCCGACGATCCACAGCCGCCGGCCTTCGAGCGAGAATTGCGGGAACACAAACCGCGTGGTCACCGAGGCCAGATTCAGCGAGCAGACGCCGAGATTCAGGAAGGCGACCAGGTTGACCCAGAACGGGCTGGTCAGCTGGTGCGTGAAGTTTCGCAGGTTGATGACATAGACGCCCAGCAGGCCGAACAACATCACCGACTGGCCCCATTGCGTGGTGTCGCGCCAGAACATCCGCAGGTCTTTGACCACCAGCGCGCGTGTGTCGCGGTCGAGCCGGAATAATTTCGCCGTGATTTTTTCGATCAGGCCGGCGGAAGGCCGGAAATTATGGCCGGCGCGAAACCAGATCCGCCGGCTGCCCGCGCGGCTTTGCACCGCCGAGGCCGTGTGATAAAACACCTGGCCAAACCGGGTGAACGCAATGCCGCCGAAAAACAATGTGTAGCTCAACAGGACCAGCATGAAAAATGCCGCGCCGTGCAGGACGCCCTCGGCCCATTGCAAAACGGATGACGACAGCCAGTAGCTCGGTAGAAACGGGAACATGGTGAATCGCGTCCGGGCGAGCAGCAGATCAAGCGCTTCGAGGGTGCGCTTGTCGAGCAACGCGTCGTCCACCGGCTGGGCCTTCCACCAAAACGCCGCCACCGCCAGCAAAGCGATGGCCGTTCCGATCATGGTGATTTGAAAACTGCGCCGGTCCAAAAACCTCCCCACCCAGATGGCCAGCACCGCGCCCAGCACGCCCGGCAGCACGATAAACATGGCGATGAGCATCAACGTCACCGGATAGAAATGCCAGGGTACGCCGCGCAACAATCCAAACGCCGCGAGCAACGGCGCAATCAAAAAAACAAACGCCCACGACGCCAGCATCGTGGATTCGATGAATTTCCAGCGGAATATGGTCTGGGTCGGAACCGGCAGCGTCAGCAGAAACGCCGTCTCCCGGTTGCGGAACAAATTGGTGTAGCCGATGATGAGGTTGCTCAACAGCAGCAGCGCGAACAAGAATGCGAACAACCCATACATCAGCCGCTCCGTCAGCACCGCGCCCAGGCCCGGAAATTTCGCTATGAATCTCAGCCCATGATAGAACACCTCGAACGCCGCGACGAGATAACCGGCCATGAACAACGCGATGATGCCGGTCAGCAGCCGCGATTGTTCGCGCACGGACAGGAGCCGCCGCCAGCTTTGCAGCGCGTTGACCCGCACGAGCAACCACAGCAGCGCGGGTTTTGATCGAACGGAATTTGAGGGCACGCGTCAAATTAGCGCTGCCGGAGGCCAGGTGCAATCCCGGCAACACGAGACGGTCGTTTTAGTGTAACGCCTGTGCCGCTGTGAAATTCAACAAAATCAACCGACGCCGGTTTATTCTGGCCACATTGCTGTTGACGCCGTGTGCGGTTGTTGGCGATGCTGGCTGGATTGAACCGCAATGGGTCAAAATTCGCCGGTTGCGTCTGGCGGACGGCAAACCGGCCCATCGCTTCGTTCATTTCAGTGATTTGCATCATAAAGGCGACCGCGCGCATACTCAATCCGTCGTGGATACGATCAATTCCTTGTCGCCGGACTTTGTGTGTTTCACCGGCGACATCATGGAAGAGGGAAAGTTCCTGCCGGAAGCCCTCGAAATTTTGTCCGGCGTCAAAGCTCCGATGTATGGTGTGCCGGGAAACCACGATTATTGGAGCCGCGTGCCGTTCACCGACATCCGGAAATGTTTTGCCGGGACCGGGGGTGCCTGGCTGGTTGACGAACAGCGGGTGATTGCGGGCGGAAAGATCAATCTGGCGGGCATGGCCCGGCTTGGCCCCAGACATCCGTTGCCTGCCGCCGATCCTGAAAGGAAAAACATCCTGCTGGTGCACTACCCCGCGTGGGTCAAGCAATTGGCGGGTCAAAAATTCGATTTGCTGCTGGCGGGCCATTCGCATGGCGGTCAGGTGCGCATCCCGTTTTACGGGCCGATCATGGTTCCTTACGCCGTGGACGAATACGATCTGGGATTGTTCCAAACCGAAGCCGGCCCGTTGTATGTGACCTCCGGCATCGGCTGGTTCCCGGTCCCGATCCGTTTCAACTGCCGCCCGGAAATTGTGATGGTTGAAATTTGAGGCCGCGCTGACAGCTTGAACTTCAGCCGCGCTTTCCCGTTGAAGCCATGGTAAACGGTTTGTATCGTGCGGGCGATGTCACCGCCGGAAATCAAAATTTCTCCGCTCAAAACACCCATGACTGCGTTGTGGGGTGTCGGCGGCGAACGCGCGGCCCAGCTGGCGCGGCTCGACATCCGCACGGTCGGGGATTTGCTGCTGCACCGCCCGCGGCGTTACGAGGATCGCCGGCATTTCCGCAAAATCGCCGAACTGTCAAAGGACGAAGCCGCGACGGCGCGCGGCACGATTGTCGCCTCCGGCCTCAAACGGTTTCGCGGCGGCAGCAAATCCGTTTTTGAATTCATCCTCGACGACGGCTCGGCGCGGCTGCATTGCCGCTGGTGGAACCTGCCGTTCATGCAAAAATATTTTGCCATGGGCGACGAGGTGTTTGTTTACGGCAAATTGAGCGAAACCAAACCGCGCGTGATGACCCATCCCGAAACCGAAGTCATCGAAGGCGGCGAGGAAGGTTTCATTCACATCAACCGCATCGCGCCGGTGTATCCGCTCACCGAAGGCCTGCCGCAACGCTGGCTGCGCGGATTGATCTGGCGCACGCTGGAAAAATTTGAACGGCAGATTGTGGAGCCCGCGTTTGGAGTCCCGCCTTCAGGCGGAACAGCACCGGTTAAAGCCGGAACTCCAAACCTTCCCGCCCGGGCCAACGCCGTCCACATGATTCATTTTCCTGAAGAACTGAGCGATGTGGAAATGGCGCGCCGACGGCTGGCGCTGGATGAGTTCATCGAGTTGCAGGTGCAAATCCAAACCCGGCGGAAAAAATTCGAGGCGAATGCGAAGGCGTTGCCGTGCGGCGGCAACAACCGGCTCATCAAACCGTTTCTGGCCCGGCTCGGCTTCAAACTGACCGATGCCCAAACGAAGGTGCTACGCGAAATCCGCCGCGACATGGGCGGCCAGCCTTCGCCAGGAGGCTTCGGCCCGGCAGGCGCGCATCCGATGCGGCGCCTGCTGCAAGGCGATGTCGGTTCGGGCAAAACCGCCGTGGCCGCCTGTGCGGCGCTGATGGCGCTGGAAAGCGGATTCAGCGTCGCGCTCATGACCCCCACGGAAATCCTTGCGGAACAACACTACGCGAATTTTCAGAAGTGGTTTGAACCGCTGGGTATCAAGGTTGAGCTGCAAACGGGGAACAGGAAAACATCGAACATCCAACATCGAACATCCAACATCGAACGAACGGTCGATCAGGCATCGCTTTTCATCGGCACGCACGCCCTGCTCACATCCGGTTTCGACCTGCCCAACCTTGGGCTGGTCATCATTGACGAGCAGCACAAGTTTGGTGTGGCGCAGCGCGAACAGCTCGTGCGCAAAGGCTGTTATCCGCATCTGCTGGTGATGACGGCGACACCGATTCCGCGCACGCTTGGTCTCACGCTTTACGGCGACCTTGATGTGTCCGTGATTGACGAACTGCCCGGCGGTCGCGGTCAGATCAAAACATTCATCCGCACGGCTGATAAATTGCCGAAGGTCTGGGAGTTTATCCGTGAAAAACTCGCCGCCGGGCGGCAGGCTTATGTGGTTTATCCCCGGGTTGAAGAAACGGACGGGAAGGGCTTGAAAGCGGTGGTAAAGGAATTTGAAAATTTGAAAACCGTGCTTGCGCCATTTCGCGTCGGATTGCTGCACGGGCGGTTAAAGAGCCGCGAAAAAGACGGGGTGATGACGGAATTCCGCACCGGCGGGGTGAATGTATTGCTCGCGACTTCGCTCATCGAGGTCGGCGTGGACGTGCCGAACGCCACGGTGATGCTCATTGAAAACGCCGAGGCGTTCGGGCTGGCGCAATTGCATCAGTTGCGCGGGCGCATCGGTAGGGGCGCGCACGAGTCGTATTGCATTTTGGTTTCGGATGCAAAAAC
>JBEKSU010000204.1:0-6804 GCA_049516755.1 Verrucomicrobiota bacterium
AGAAAAGGAAGCGCTTCCCTGACCCACGAGATACCATCCGCCAACCGCGACAGCCGCGCCAGCCCCTGTTTCGAATGTCGCCCCGCCACCAAGAAGTGCCGCCCCGCCACCAACTACCGTTACTCCTCCACCAATCAAACTTCCAGATTGAGCCACATAGTCCCACCAGGTAAACAATCCCAACGGGTCTATATTGTTGATAGGGTTGTTGGCGACGTATTGATATGAATTTGGGCCAGCGGCAACACCCATTGGATCTTTGGATAAAAAGGTGCCGGTTTCTGGATCATAATACCTGGCGCGCAAGTAATAGGCTTTAGACGCATCGGATGCCTGACCTGTAAACCCATTATCGGCGAATGTGCTTGCCGCGCCGAACACGAGTAGCATCCCCAATAATAAATACGTTTTCATAAAATGTTAATGGCGGGTCAATAAATGAATAATCAGCGCAATACCCCGAATAATCGCGACTATAACAACAAGCCGCATGAGTATCTTGAAGGTTTTAGGCGACGCGAGTTTCTCTGCCTTCTCTGCATTAAAAAACCAACCACTGTTTACAATTTTCATCATTTTCTCTTTGCCTTCCCAGTTCAACACGTAGTTTCCCCACTCATCCTTAACAATATATTCAGAGAATTCAGAAGACATGCCTTCAGGTTTTTTCTTTCTGTCTTCACAGAGATGACGCAGAATCCGAATGATTTCGGCATATTTGGGGAGGGGAAGGAAAGGGACAAGGAGCCGGTTTGGGGAAGTGAGAAAATTGTAAGCCCGTTTGTAATCGTTAGTAAATGCGCTATTTATCGCCTGCTTTAATCTTAAGCCAGTTGTTAATATCCATACCGGTGTTAAAAAAATAACCAGTATGGCAACAAATATGGCAACGCCCATCAGCATTCCGATCATTAGATGAGCTGTTGTGCCGTGTGGGTTTACCTGCCACCTCCCGGTTGTAAATATCCAAACTGAAATAACTCCTAATACCTCAAAAAGAAATAGGACAATCCAGGTTGGCTTTGTTCTCATGGTGTATCTGTTATTGTATTCAGTGCTTCTTGCCATAAATGTTACCTAGCAGCTTACAGAAAATCCCAAAACATAGGACAGATGTAATAACATTACGCACGAAACGTGGATGCTGACGAATCCATTCTCGCCCCCGGTCTGTGGCAACCCAATTGAGAACAAAGAAAAAACCTCCTAAAATAATCCCGCAAAATAGCGCTGCAAATAAAGCGATGCGCCAAGAATGATCTGAACCAAGCCAATAGACGCCAAACGCGGCAACAAAAATCCAAAAATAAAGCCGCCATTGGGGAATCGGTCCCCGCTTCGCGAATTGGCTAAAATACAACAACGCAAACCAAGCTCCAGCCAAAGCAACAAAGAGCGACACCATTAGAAATCGCTGTAGCAATGTGATCTCTTTAGCCATAAACATCACGCTACTGACTGCCGCGATGCCAAGCCAATACACATACCACCACAGTGGTTTCGATCTAGGTTTTGAAAACTCGTCCATACGTTCAAAAATCGCCTGCAATTTACCGATTTGCCCCAAACGCATCATAGTTATAGCTCTGAATGACATTCCCGCCGGCATCCGTCACCAGTCGCACCGAGCCAAGTTGGTCGGTTAGTTCAAACGTCACAGCGCTGCCATTCCAAGTGGCCAGCCGAGTCGCGCCAAAGGTATAGCTGGCGGTTACCGTGCTGCCATTTCTTTCCTGCACCACTTCAAACGGGCTGCGGCTGGGGTCAATGATGTAGGTGGTCAACGCGCTGCTCAAAGTCTGGCTCACGCGCTGGGCATCGCCATTGCAGGTGTAAGCAATCTGGTTGGTCTTGTCCCCGTAGCTGGTCATCAAGTTGCGCTCGTCATAAGTATAAAACGCCGTGTTGTTCGTGGTGACTTTTTGCAACCGGTTTCCGGCGGGGTCGTAAGCGTAACTGGCAATGAGCGCGCCGCTCTGGTTGGTCACGGCCAGCAGCCGGTTTTCGTTGCCGTAGATGTAAGAACGGATTTCCGTCACGGCATTGTTGGTTTTGGTGGTCATGGTCAGGCGGTTGCCGTTGCCATCGTAGGTGTAGCTCACGCTCAATGAATTGGCGCTGATAACGCCATTATCGGCATAAACCGCGTTGGTTAGCCGGTCAAAGTAGTCGTAGTTGTATTGTTCCAGCCGGGTGCCGCTCGGTAACTTGATGGTCAGCAAGGTGGCCTTGCCAATGGCATCCAGCGTGTAGCCGTATTGCGCCTTCAGCGCGCCGCCACTGGTAGTTTGGTGCAGGATGTTGGTCAACCGGCCCATGCCGTCGTAACTGTAATCGGTCTCAATGCCGTTGGGTCGGGTTAGTTTCGTCAACTGGCCGGTGGCGGGGTTATAGGTGTATTGGAACAACAGGCTACGGGTGACGTTGTTGACGGTGCTGATGCGCCCGGCGTTGTCATAGGTATATTGGATGCGTTCGCCGCCGGGATAAACAATGGCCGTTTTATTTCCCGCCAAGTCGTATTCGTAACTGACAGTCAAATCATCCGCATTCCCCAAAATGTTGTCTTTGGAATAGATGATGGCGGTGAGCCGGTTTAAGTCGTCGTATTGGTAGAACGTGGTGCCGGTGTAATCGGTCATGTTGGTGCGATTGCCGAGGACATCGTAGGCGTAGGTGACGACCGCGCCATTGCTGGATTGCCGGCGCACGACCCGGCCCATCTGGTCGTAAGTCAAGGTGGTGACAATGCCGTTGCCGTTGGTGGTAGTGGATACCTGGTTCAACTGGTTGTATTGCACGGCATCCACCTGCGCGAGCAATGGCACGCGCGTGATGATGATTTGATAGATTGCCGAGCCGTTGGTGACGTAAATCACATTGGCTCCCAAAGCCAGTTGGTTGGTGCCGGTGTAGGTGACGCCGTTGTAGGCGTAATTATAGACGTAACTGGCATTGGTCGCCACGATGCTGGACAAAAACTGGAACGCGCCCACAGGATCAATTTTCAGCCGGCCAGCGGCAAAATTACTGCCGGTGACAGAACCATCCGTCATGGTGGCATAAACATAATAATTGGTGCCGATGAAGGCCGGGCTGGATTGCCAGGTGTAGGAGTTGCCAGCGCCGTTTTGAATGCCGGTGGCAAT
Source organism: Verrucomicrobiota bacterium (assembly GCA_049516755.1). Lineage (GTDB taxonomy): Bacteria > Verrucomicrobiota > Verrucomicrobiia > Limisphaerales > UBA11358 > UBA11358. The sequence goes on from JBEKSU010000204.1 coordinate 3,150, forward strand.
GGGCATCAAGCCGGCAGGGGGATTATTGTTGGCGTCCAAATAGAGGGTAATCAAGGCATTGGTCAGTGGATATGTCGTCTGCCAGGTAAAAGTGAAAAGCGAGTCAGCGGAGACATTCAACTGGCTGGCCGGGGTGTTGAGGGTGATGTTCGGGGTGGCCCCGGTGCCGGTCAGGGGAATTTGCGTCGTTGGATTCTGCTGGTCATTGGAGGCGATGCTCAAGGTGCTCGAACTTAAACCATTGGCCGCCGGATCAAAGGCCAGCGTCACCGTCCAGAATTCCACCTGAACCGGGGCGATGGTGCGCATGGCAATCGTCGCGCTGGTCAGGTCAACCGTGCCGCGCGTGGAGGAAACGACACTGACCACGCTGTAGCCCGCTCCGCCGGAAAACGTCAAACCATTCTGCCCGATGATGAGATTAGTGGTGCCGCGATTCCAAAGGGTCAGTGTCGCCAGACCTTTGGTGCCGCCAGTGCCATCGTTTAACACGGTGCCGAAGTTGATGGCAAGATTGTTGGTGGGCGAAACCGAATTGCTGACGACCAGCGACGCCCGCGTCAGTCCAGTTCCCTTGACCTGCACGTTGGTAATGACGGCGGTGGTTTGGGTCAGCAAATTGGAGGCGTAAATGGACAGGGTGTTGGTCAAGGTTCCGGCCACCGCCGGGTCAAACACGAGGGTGACGGTCCACGTCTCGTTGGTGTCGGGGGCGAGTTGCGCGCTGTTGGTCAACAGGTTGATGACGCCCGCCGTGCTGCTGACGATGCTGCCCACGAGGAATTGCGTGGTGGAGTTAAAGCGTAAACCGTTCGTGGGAATGATAATCGGCACGTCGCCATAGTTTTGAAGGGTGATATTGGTAGTGGCTTGCTGCAAGCCCGGTCCGTCGGCATCCACGCCGGGAAAAATTTCCGTGCGGTTGCTGATGACACCGGAGGCGTCTGACACCACCAACTTCGCCGGGTTCAATCCCTGGCCTTGCAGGGGAACGATGAAGGTGGGGTTATTGGTGTCGTTGGACAGAATTTTCAGGCTGTCATTAAGCACGCCCACAGTGAGCGGATCAAAGCGCACTTTAATGTCCCAAGTTTCCGAACCAAATGGGGCAATGGTTTTCGATCCGCCGGCCAGACTGATGGTTCCCTGGGTGCTGCTGGTGATGGAGAGAATGCTGAATTGCGTGCCGGTCAGCAGGGAGATGCCGTTTCTACTTACCGTCAGCGGGCCAGAACCGTTGTTTTGGATGAAGATGTCATTGGTGGTTTGAAAGCCGCCAGCCCCGTCATTGACCTGCCCGCCAAAATTAACCAGCGAAGTGGGAGTGGTCAGGGCGATCTGGGGCGTCGGGACGCCGGTGCCGGAAAGGCTGATGTTCAACACGGGCGTGTTGGGATCGTTGTTGGTAATGGTGAGCGTGCCGGTGGCCGGCCCATTGGTGGTGGGATCAAACTGGAGGGTGAACACCCAGGTTTCCTGCCCAAAGGGGTAAATCTGTTGCGGAATTTGAGGCAGACTGGCGGGGATAATAAATCGGGATTGCGCACTGTCGATAATCGAAGTCAGGGTGAAGTTGGTGCTGCCCGTGAGGCTGACCCCGCTGATGGTCAAAAACGCGCTGCCCGAATTGATGACGGTCACGGTTTGCACGCCCATTGCGTTGCCCGGCCCGTCATTGGCCACGTTGGAAAAATTGACCGTCAAATTCGTGTAGGGGGCCGTTGAATTGGTCGCCAGAATGTGCGGCACGGCAACGGTGATGGTAATGGTGGAAGCCGTGCGATCAATTCCAGCGCCTTGATTCTTGTTGTTGTTCTTGTTCGATTCGGCGACCTGGTTGTCACAATCCACCCACATGGCCACATAAAAATTGGTGGGCGCGGGAGTCTCGGTGAAAGGGCTAACTGTCGGCAAGGGAACATTGACAGATCCCGGATAGGCATAGCCGGGCAACATAGATCCCCCAGTTGATGAACACAAAACCGAGGTGTCCCAAGTTGCCTTTCCAAGAAGGCAATCATCGCTGTTGGTTATCGTCGTATCGCGGGACAAATAGAATCCAACGTTGAAGGTCCCGGTATAGGCGGTGCTTCCGTAATTGGCAATCGAGAACTGGACGGGCATGGTGTTGCCCCAGTTGTAAGCGTTTGTGGAAGTCTGAAAAACGTAGGGCGAATTATAGCCGGCCAAATCCACCTGGGCGGTGGCGGGCAAGGTGGCCAGGCCAAACAACAAGGAAAGCGAAAAATAGCGGGTAAGTTTCTTAAACAGTTTCATTGGCCGTGAGGGTTGAATTATTCTTTCTCGTGCAGGCTGGCATGATTGGTTGAATTGGCTTCGGAAATTATTTTAACCGGAGCCATAGTCCCCGGCGTCAGTGTGAGATATTTTGTGATCACGGGCGCTTGATTTTCGAGGGCATATTCCCGCGTGATAACCGCCCCATTTTGAATGGCCAGTTTTACGCGCCACCGCGCGGGTTCCTTTCCACCCATGAGCAGCACATATTTAACCTTTCCAGTTTCGGCCACTTGGATACCAGAGGACGGGTCAAGGTTGTTCAAACCGAAGCATACTTCCGGCGGCACGGCAATCTTCCGCCCGCCCAGGGAAATTTCCAATTTGTCCAGAGCGTCTAGCAGGTTGGTGGTCGCGGCCTGCCCCCGCACCGTGACCCGGCAAAGCGTTTCATCCTGAAGCCGGCGCTCGAACACAAACGAGCGCGGTTGCGACTGGTTGGTTATCGCACTGGAACTGACCGGCAACCGGCCGGATGCTTGGCTGGCGTTATTGCTGACTGGCCCGGCAGAGACAGCCTGCGCGCCCAAAAGTGCCGCCATTGCCAATGGAAACCGCCAACATTTAGGGAGCAGTTCGGATCGAACCCGGTGGTTATGCAATTTGAGTTTCATCGGCTGTCTGGTGTGCAAATGGATTGTTCGATGGTTTCACCCATGCAAGACGGTTCAAGAATAAAGTCAATCAAGTTCAAGATTTACCCTGTTCGTAGCGCGGTTGAAACATTTAAGGTGGCGATGCCGGCTGCGCCGCCGAGGTTGTTGAATGAAACGGGCAGGCAACCCGGCCCGCTCGTCCGGTTGGCATGGTCGCCGAATGCCCGCGAATCCAGCGGCGTGTTGGTAGAGTCGCCATTCCCGCCAGGTGCCAGAAGCCGGGCAGAGGCCGCCCCTGCCAGAGAACCGTGGAGCATTGCAGGAATTATTAGCCAGAATAACTGGTAGTTCAATTTAATGTGATTAAAAGTTTTCATAGATTCCCTTTTGGAAGTTGTCCCTCCTTTCGCACCCGAAGTTGGATTCCCTACGTTCATTTTACCCGAAAATATCCTGCCCCATGTTTCCTCATCCCGTCCAGATTTTTTCTGTGACATTTAGGAAACACCCGAAGCCCACCGTCCGGTCCTGCCTGACAAGCGCCGGGCCGCAACTCCAAGGGTTCCACAGGAATTGGCAGGCCACATTCTACCAAAGTGTGAGGCGGCTGTCTAGTATTAAATACGATAGTGGTAACGTCCGAGTTGACTCAAATTAAATGTTACCCGGGATGGGAGGTGGACGAGGAGTCTGCCGATACGTTGACTCATATTCATGGTTACCGAAGCCCTGACTATGAGTTTGTCCTCCAAACGGGAGTA
>JBEKSU010000205.1:0-6773 GCA_049516755.1 Verrucomicrobiota bacterium
AGCGCGGAGCAATACAACCAGTTTTCCCAAACCCTCCAATGGCTCATTGAAAGCGACGGGAAAGTTGAACTGTTTGAATTCGTGCTGCAAAAAATTGTTCTGCGCCATCTGGCGCTGCAATTCAGCGGGACGCGTCCGCCCGTCGTCCAATACTACACGCTCAAGCCGCTCGTGCCGGATTGCGCCGTCGTGTTGTCCGCCCTCGCCAACGTCGACAGCAACGATGCCGCCGAAATCGAAAAGGCCTTTGCCACCGGGGCGCCGTATCTGCGCGCGCCGGACGACGTAGATTGCGCGCTGCTGCCGCGCGAACAATGCGACGTGGACAAGCTTGACTCCGCGCTCAACCGGCTCGTGCTGGCCGTGCCGACCATCAAAAAGAATTTGATCGAAGCTTGCGTCCACACCGTCGGCGCCGACAGCACGATAACGGAAAGCGAAGCTGAATTACTGCGCGCCGTGGCTGACACACTGGATTGTCCCTTCCCGCCTTTCGTGCAGATGGAGTGATTCTCCCGAAGGTTGGATTCAACTCCGGATGATGCGATAAATTGTGAGCCTTTAATGTGCAGGCCGATGGGCGGTGATTCCCCCTCTCCTGGAGGAGAGGGCCGGGGTGAGGACGAGTGTTTGAACTGACTTTTCCTGGCCTTTATCGTTTTGGGGAAATCCAATGCGAATAAAATTTGTTTCGACGCTCGCCCTCACCTGTTTCCTCTCCCCCCGGAGAGGACAAGGCAAAGTACAATTTTGGGTTAACGGACGACCGATGGCAAACACCCGTCGCCAGTTATCCCACAAATTAACAACTCGTCACTCCACTTCCAACACCACCACCGACTTCGCGGGCAGGGTGGTGACAAATCCATTGTCCGTCAGCTTGAAGTTTTTGAATTCAACCGGTTTCACATTATCCGGCTGGTCGAAGGCGTTGTGCGCGTTCATCTCCGGCGCGGTCAAAATCCGGCCGGAAATTTTACCGGCCCGCGCACCCGGCAATTCACACGGCAGCTCGATGGCTTGATTCGGGTTCAGGTTGCACAGTGTGACGTGGATTTTACCGGCCTTGTCGCGCGACGCCGAAGCGCTGAGCGCCGGAATTGTTTTGTCGCTCAATGAATAATCAGCGCTTTGTAGTTCGCTGGGCAGCAGCGTGGCGTCGTGGTGGACGGTGTCCATTTCATAGATCCAGTAACTTGGCGTGACGGTCATTTTTTCGCTGTCGGTGAGGATCATCGCCTGGAGCACATTGACCATCTGGGCGATGTTCGCCATCTTCACGCGGTCGGCGTGATTATTGAAAATATTCAGCGTCACCGCCGCCACCAGCGCGTCGCGCAGCGTGTTTTGCTGATACAGGAAGCCGGGATTCGTACCCGGCTCGACGTCGTACCATGCGCCCCATTCATCCACGATGAGGCCGACACGTTTTTGCGGATCGTACTTGTCCATGATCGCGGAATGCCGGGTGACGAGTTCCTCCATGACCAGCGCGCGCCGGAGCGTGTTGAACCAGTCCGCCTCGCTGAATTCGGTGGCGGAACCCTTGTGCGACCAGCTGCCGGTGGGCAGGGTGTAATAATGCAGCGAAAGCCCGTTCATCTGGCGACCCGCTTTATTCATCAGCACCTCGGTCCAATTGGTGTCCGACCCGTTCGCGCCGCAAGCGATGCGGTAAATTTTGTTGCCACCGTAATTTTTTATGAAGGTGTTGTAGCGGCGGAAATTGTCGGCATAAAACTCCGGGGTCATGTTCCCGCCGCAGCCCCAACTTTCATTGCCGACGCCAAAATAGGGGATTTTCCACGGCCGCTCGCGGCCGTTTTGCCGTCGCAGGTCGGCGAGGGGTGAATCCGTGTCGGAGGTCATGTATTCGACCCATTCCATCATCTCTTCGACCGTGCCGCTGCCGACGTTGCCGCAGATATAGGGCGCGGCGCCAATCTGGTCGCATAAATCCAGGAATTCGTGCGTGCCGAAATGATTGTTTTCCGTCACGCCGCCCCAGGTGGTGTTGATCATGGACGGGCGGTTGGTGCGCGTGCCGATGCCGTCCATCCAATGATATTCGTCGGCAAAACAGCCGCCCGGCCAGCGCAACACCGGCACCTGAATTTTCTTCAGCGCGGCGACGACGTCGTTGCGGATGCCGCGGGTGTTGGGAATGGGGCTGTCTTCGCCCACCCAGATGCCGCCGTAGATGCAATGGCCGAGATGCTCGGAAAACTGCCCGTAAATGTTCCGGCTGATTTCCGCGCCCGGCTGGTCCGCATGAATGACCAGCCGGTTGGTTTTTACGACGGCGGGTGGTGGTTCCGGGCTTTGAGCCAGCGGATGCTTGTGACTGGCACAACCCGTCAAAAGGCCGGACAGAAGGACGCTGCCGATGGAAATGACGATGCAAGGCTTGATGCTCATGGCACAACTTCAAAGAAAGTTCGCGCCTGACACAAGCAAAGATTTGAAATCATTCCCGCACCGTGGCCTGCAACTGTGCCTTGAATGCCTCCACGACTTTCGCGTGCGCGGCGTTCACCTCGGCGTCGGTCAGGGTCTTGTCAGCGGCGCGATAGGTGAAGGCGTAAGCCAGGCTCTTTTGGCCTTCTGGAACATTTTTGCCCCGGAACACATCGAACAGTTCCACCGCTTCCAGATTCGCCGGTTTGGCTTTTTTCACCAGTTGCAATACCGCGTCGTGCGTCGTCGCTTCCGGCACAATCATCGCCACGTCCCGGCGGATGGCGGGAAACGCGGGCAGGGGCTTGAATGACTTGGCCGGATTCCGCCGCGCCAGCAGCAGATCCAGGTTCAACTCCGCCAGCAGCACGGCGTCGCGCAAATCATATTTCTTCGCCAGCGCGGGCAGCAGCAGGCCGAACTCGCCGGCTTGATTTTTGCCCTGCAAAATGACGGCCGATTCCAGGAACAACGCCGTGCTTTCCGGCTGGCGCGTGAACGTCATCCCGCGCAACCCGAATTGGTCGAAAAATTCCTCCAGCAGGCCTTTCAAATCGGATGCGTCAAATTTTGCGTCGCGTTCACTGCCGTTCCAGAAGGGCAGGGCACGCTGGCCGGTCAAGGCAATGGCCACCCGGCGTTCTTCAACGTAGCGCAGGCTTCCAGCCTGCGAGGTTGCAGGCGGAGACGCCTGCGCTACTTTAAACACCCGCCCGACTTCAAATAGTGCCACGTCATAATTTTTCCGGCTGACATTGTGCCGCAACGAATGAATCAAACCGGGCAACAAACTTGGTCGCAGCACGTCCATGTCCGAACTCAGCGGATTTGCCAGTGCTGCTGTTTCTGCACTCGACACCCGGCACCCCGGCGCGCTGGAGCTGGGCGAAAGCGGCTCGACACTCGACACCAATGTTTGTCCCTGTGCCTCATTCAAACCAAGCCCGGTCAAGATCCGGCGCGCTTCCGCCAGGATGTCGTGCGTCGCGTCGAATGCGTTCGTGCCGATCGCGCCGCGCGGCGGTGTGGACGGAATTTTGTCCACGCCATGCAGGCGGGCGACTTCTTCGATCAAGTCCACGTCGCGTTTCAGATCCACGCGAAACGTGGGAATCCGAAACGTCACCGGTTCCGGCACGGTGTTGGCGCCGACCGGCTGCGCCTTGCGACCGGCAGTTTTCAGGCCGAGCTGGCCGAGGTAAAACTCGATTTCTTCCGGGCGAAGCCCGATGCCGAGCAACTCGTTCACCTTGTGATGTCGCAGCGTGATTTGCTTCGGCTCGACCGGTTTCGGGTAGGCATCCACGACACCTTCGGCGGGCTGGCCACCGGCGGTTTGGAGAATCAATTGCGCGCAACGGGCGCTGGCCCAGTCGTTGATGTCAATGTCCGCGCCGCGCTCGAAACGATAGCTGGCGTCGGTGCGCAGCCCCAGCGTCTTGCTCGTGCGGCGGATGTTCGTGGGCGAGAAATACGCGCTCTCGATGAGCACGTCTGTCGTGTTGTCCTTGATTTCGGTGTTTTGCCCGCCCATGACGCCGGCGAGTGCGATGCCTTTTTGTTCGTCGGCAATGAGCAGATTCTCCGTGGTGAGCTTGTGCTTCTGGCCGTCGAGCGTGATGAATTCCTCACCGGCCTTCGCGCGGCGGACGACGATGGTGGGTTTGTAACGCGATTCCGGCATCTTGCCGGAATTTCCAATTTCAGTTTGCTCTGCCGGCGGGACGCCGGCAGCACGTTGTCTGGCAATGAGATGATAATCAAACGCGTGCAACGGCTGGCCAATTTCGAGCATCACGTAATTCGTCACGTCCACGACGTTGTTGATGCTGCGGACGCCGACTTTTTCCAGGGTGGTTCGGAGCCAATCCGGGCTGGGGCCGATTTTCACGCCCTTGACGACGCGGGCGGTGTAACGCGGGCAAAGGTCCGGGGCATCGAGGCGGACGGAGACGAGGTCTTCACAACGTAGCGCAGGCGTCCCGCCTGCACCGGCCAGCCGAGACGGCTGGGCTACATTAACTTCCGGCATCTTCAACTTGTTGCCCGTCACCGCCGCGATTTCGCGGGCGATGCCGATGACGCTGTTCCAATCCGGCCGGTTGGGCGTGATTTCAAGATCGAACACCACGTCGCCACCGGTGCGGCCGAGATATTCGGCAAATGGTTTTCCGACCGGCGCATCGGCGGGCAGGATGAGCAGGCCGTCCACCTGGTCGGGCAGGCCGAGTTCCTGCGGCGAACACATCATGCCGTGGCTGGTGATGCCGAAAACCTTCCGTTCCTTGATGACAAACGGTTCCTTGTCGCCGGGCTTCAGCGGCAGGGCGAAATTCGGCAGGATGAGCGGCACCTTGTCACCGGGTTTGTGGTTCTGCGCGCCGCAAATGATGACGCGTTCGTCCTTGCCGTCGTTGACCTTGCAGACGGAGAGCTTGTCCGAGCCGGGCACGGGATCGCGCGTGAGGATTTGGGCGACGACGATGCCGTCGAACTCGCCGCCGGTTTTATGGACGCCCTCGACTTCGAGGCCGAGCATGGTGAGCCGCTCGGCCAGTTGTTCGGGCGACCAGTCGAAATCAACGTATTTTTTGAGCCAGTTAAGGGTGACTTTCATTTGGAAACCATTTTTTTCTTGCGCGGTTTGCTGATGCGATACGCTACTGGTTTTTCATGGAGAACTAACGCTTCTTCGGCCGCAGCCGGCGCGTGAATGCATTCGAAATCTGTCGTGGAAAATAAATTCTCATTTTCTTCCAGAATCCGTCGTGCTGCCATACGGCAATATTCCGGGTCAATCTCAATGCCAAGACTGTTGCGCCCCCATTTCATGGCCGCGAGCATTGTTGTGCCGCTACCGCTAAATGGATCAAGAACTGTGTCTCCATGAAACGAAAACATTCGGACCAGGCGTGTGGCGAGTTCAACTGGAAATGGTGCTGGGTGCTCCCGCGTTGAAGCTCCATTCAGCGTCCAAATTTGGCGAAACCATTCGTTGAACTCGTCTTTCGGGATCATGCTCAAGCGCCGCTGCTCTTCAGAAGGCTGGCGATAGCCGCCGGGTTTGCGTTGCATGAGGATGAACTCGATATCATTTTTGACGATGGCGTTTGGCTCGTAGGGCTTGCCGAGGAATTTGCTGCTCGTGTTTGCCTCAAATGCCGCATTGGAGATTTTATGCCAGATAATGGGATTAAGGTTGTCAAAACCAAGCTTGCGACAGATCACACAGATGTCTGCGTGCAGAGGGACGACAACGTGCCGCCCGTTTTCCTTGCGCGATAGGCAGATATCGCCAACCACGCACACAAGACGTCCGCCAGGCACAAGCACCCGGTGACACTCCGCCCAAACTTGTTTAAGGTCGTCGAGGAATTCTTCGTAATCCAGAACATGTCCCAATTGCCCGGCATTTTCATTGTAGCGTTTCAGCTTCCAATATGGCGGTGACGTTACTACGAGATGCACCGATTCGTCCGCCAGAAATGCAAAATTCCGAGCGTCGCCTTGGTAGAGGCGATGCTTCGTTGTGGTTTCCTCGTTGGTAAAGTTGCTGCGCATTTAATCAGAGTAAGCCGAAACGTGGGCAACAAGCGACTTTGCGAATTGCAAAAAAGTCAAATCTTCCGCTGGTTCATTGAACTTGCCATCAAGACCAGCATTTTGGCTCGTAGTGAGGAATGCCGCCGTGTTGTAGTGTCGCTCACGGACAAGTTTTCGGCAGAATAATTCATAGCGTTTGGCGTAAGACGCATTCACAAATTCCGGAAATACTTTGAAGTGCGGCTCTTTCACCTTCACTGGTCGGCGTGAACCGTCGCAATCCTCCAACATGAAGATATAGCCAAGCCAAGGACGAACGGTTTTATTGAAAGCTCCTTCACGAAACGCTGTCCACAAATCCAGAGCGCTACCCATCGCCTCTTCGGTTCGATTGTTGAAATTGTTGCCGAATGACGGGCCAACTTGTGATTTTGTCTCCAGTGCGAGAATAAGCTGACTGTCGCGAAAGACGAGCAAGTCCCACTCTTTTGTCGGGCGAAAAAAGCCAGGTAACTCCAGGGTTGAATTATGAAAAATATGCTCCTGCTTAATTCCTGCTTCCAAAATTAACTCGGTTATCAAACCGATGAAACCGTCCATCTGCGCCCCGCCCGTCACTGCACTGCGAGCACCTTGGTCACGTTGCCCAGAGGAAGCTTGTTTCGCAGATTGGCTTTGTCGTGTTGCCCAATAGCTGCCGACAGCTTTCACGAGACGACGATTTAGCGTAGTTGGTTCGAGGTTCATTCGAGTTTTGAAATTAAAACTGCCTC
>JBEKSU010000206.1:0-6749 GCA_049516755.1 Verrucomicrobiota bacterium
ACGAAATCGACCGTGCCCTGAATGGTACTCCCCGTCACGTACACGGATGTACTCGCACCCTTCGCATAGAGGGTGTCCTGCCGGCCGTTCAGAAAAGACGATCGGATCGCACAGCGCGCGGCGGTGATGATCAGCACCTGGCTCGTGTTGTTGTCGCCGGTATAGCTGTTCCGGATTTCGATGTTATTGATCGTGACATCGGTGGCACTGACCGTGAGCGTCACTTGATTCTCGCCGGCGGTCAGTATCGTGCCGGTGTTGCTGGCTCCCTGGATGGTGATTTTGGTCTTCGAACTCGGGACCGTGAACGGACCGGTGTAGGTGCCGTTGGCGATTGAGATGGTGTCGCCCGACGACGCCGCGTTGATCGCCGCCTGAACGGTCGAATACTGCGATGGAACGCTGCGGGTCGTGGAGTACGCCGGAAGGGCTGCCAGCGCCAGCATGGCTGTCAAACCAGCAACCTGTCCTTGGATGGAATATATTATTTTCATAGATAATGACTTTTTTTGTTCCGTTTTTTCCTCATTCAAAAAGCAAAGATAGCAAGCATGACTCGCCCCAAGCTACAGAATGAATTGCCCTTACTTTGAGTATTACTGGAAATCTGACAAGCTGCACAAATGTATGGTTTTTTGGGTGCCCCATGTCCTTGAAGAGTCAGGCTTTTTTGGATCAAGCACGATCTCAGACACAGATGAAGTCACCAACTTGACCGCGAAATGCAAAAGGCCGACGAAGTCATTTCGGTCCCCTGCTACCGATCAGAAACCCGAACTCCGAAGTTGAATTTCTGCGTTGGCGGAGTGCGGCCGCCCGCTAGCGATTTATCGGAGTCCCGGCCGCAGCCATGCGCGTCAAGCAGTCGGTTGGGAAATGTTCCGTGGCTCGAATAAAGCCAGTTGCTGCGCCCGGGGACGGGCGCAATCCGGCATGGCCTCGCATGCCCTGCCACCGCTGGCAACTTCGGAGTTCGGGATCAATACGATGGCGCTGAACAAGTTCACCGCACTGGGTTTTCGCCGGTGCGGGAATCGGTTTCCGTCGCCACCCAATCCAGCCATTCGCTGAGGACGAGCAACGTCCAGAGGGCGCGGGCATGGTCGGCGCGGCGTTGACAATGTTCGGAGAACAAATCCCGGGCGGCGGACGTGTGAATCCCAATCCGTTCCAGTCGCCCGCTTTCCAGGGTTGCGAACGCCCACTCCTGCAGCGGGCCCCGCAGCCAGCGGCCGATGGGCACCGAAAGCCCGCGCTTGCGCCGGTTCACGATGGCTTCCGGCAGGTAGCGCAAAGCGTAGCGTTTCAGAAAAACCTTTGTGTTGAATCCCCGTACCCGTTCCTCGACGGGTAATGATTGGGCAAATTCCATCACCGCTTCGTCCAAAAACGGCGCGCGCAGTTCGAGGGCGGAACTCATGCTGGCCCGGTCGGCTTTGGTGAGCAGTCCTTCCGCCAGCGGCGTCTCCAAATCCCATCGCTGCACCCGGTCCAGCAGGTGGCCCGTGTCCGCCTCGCGGTTCTCCAGTTCCATCGGCGCCACGCCCAGCCGCGCCAGCAGCGACGGCGCGATGTTGGAAACCCAGAGCTGGTGCCGCGCCATGCCGTCCAAGTCAATTCCCTGCACGAAACGCTTGAGCAGAAACGAAATCGTCACCTTCCTGTCGCTGGGCGGCAGCGCCTCCACCGCGCGCCGGATGACCGACTTGATCGGGCCGGGCAGCCGGGCGAAGCGCTCGGCTACGCCCGCGCCGATGTAAGTCGGGTAGCCGCCGAATAATTCATCCGCGCCCTCGCCAACGAACGCCAGCTTGATGTCCTGGGCGGCCCGCCGCGCCAGCAACGCCGCCGGTATCCACGCGGGATCGGCCAGCGGTTCGCCCACCAAGCGGACGAGCGACTTCAACCCGTCCCGCACGTCATCGGGTTTGACCCACACCGTCACCATGCTCATTTTCAACTGTTTCGCCACCTCCTCCGCAAAAGAGCCTTCGTCGAATGATTCCTCCTCGAAACGCAGTGTGTAGGCCTTCAACGGACGCTTCGGGTGCAATGACCGGACCACCGCCGAAACCAGCGACGAGTCAATGCCGCCGCTCAGGAAGACGCCGAAGTCCACCTCCACGTCGCTTTGGCGGGCGACGGCGGCGCGGAAGGTCTGGTCGAACGCATCGAGCGACCCCGGTGATTTGGCCGTCTCCGAAATCTGCCAGCGCCAGTAGGCTTTCCGGCGGACGCCCGCCGCGTCGAACTGGATGCATTCGCCGGGCGCAACTTTCCGGATTTCAGCAAACGGCGTGTCCGGCGCGGGGAAGATTCCGAACTGCAAATATTTTCGCAGCGCTGATTGATCGAGGTTCACCGGCAACCGGCTGTGCGCCACCAGGGCGGCGATCTCGGTGGCAAAAATAATCTCACTGCCGTTCATCGCGTAAAAGAGCGGACGTTCCCCGGCGCGGTCCCGGGCCAGGGTGAGCCGCCGGTTGCGCGGGTCCCAAACTCCAATGGCGAACGCGCCGACTAGTTTGCTGACGAACGCTTCGCCGAGTTCGAGATACAGGCCGGGGATGACCGCCACGTCCGTCTTTCGCTGCACCGGACGGCCCCGCTCCGCCAGCCAGCGGCGCAGTTCATGATGATTGTCAATCTCACCGTTGCAAACGGCCACCACGCCGCTATCGGCGTCCAGGATTGGCTGATTGGCATCGGACAGGCCGCGGATGGCCAGCCGGGTCACGCCCAAGACCGCCGATTCCGCGGCCAGCTTTCCCACGTCGTCCGGGCCGCGGTGCGCGAGGGACTGGAGCATGGCTTCCACCCGGCGGCGGGCGGCTTCCGGATCAATAAGGCTGGAAAGTGAGACGTTGCCGCAGATGCCGCACATAAGTCAGGGCCCTCCCGGCGCCGGCAATTGCGCGCCCAAAAATTCCGGGGAAAGGATTTGAACCGTTGCGCCCCGGGCGGCGGCGATGGCTTCCAGCTTGTTGCGGTTCGACTGGCGGACGATCAGATAGACCGGCGTTTTTTGGGATGCCAGCCAGCCGTCAAAGTCCGCCAGCGGCACGATTTGTTCCGGCCACGGCGATTCTTTTTTCAGGGAATAAATGATGTAATTGCTGGTCAGTTCGCTGCCGTCGCGGGAGATGAGCGTCGCCGTGCGGCGCAGATAGAATGGCAAACCGTTGGGGAAACATTCCAGGCAGGCCAGTTCCGTTCCCGCCGGCAACGCCGAAAGCCGGCTGGCAACCTGCCGGCCTGATTTTGCGCTGAAAATCACATTAATGACACCCATGCCCGCATTCGCCCCCACCGGGATGAAGAGAGCGAAGCAAAGCAGGCAAAGCGGAATGCTGCGCCGGTAACGTGCCACCGCTCCGATGACGCCGAATGCCGCAAGCGAAGCCACCAGCGGCACCAGCACCCGGCCGAGTCCGGCCGCGTCGGCCACCGGGATGCGCATGGGTCTGGCCAGCAGGTAAGTCTGGGACATGCCCACCATCACTGCCGCCTCCACCGCCAGCAACAAACAAACGGCGCCCAACGCCGCCGTCGCACGGCACACCAGACGGGCGGCCCGGCCGTCCGGGTTTGCCAATGCCGCATCAAACAGCCGCGCCAGCAGAATGCCGGAAGCCACCGTCACGCTTAGAATATAACCCGGCAGCTTTGACTGGGAGATGGAGAAGAACGCCACCACCACCACCGACCAGATGAGGCATAGCCGGTCGGCGCGATTCTTTGCCCACCGTTCCTTCCACATCGTCAGACCAGCCTCCGGCAGCAGCAGGCTCCACGGGAAAAACGTTCCCGCCACGATGACCAGATAAAACCAGAATGGCTCGGAGCGGTGAAAGGTTTTTGATGTGGTGAACCGGTGGAAGGATTCCTCCACCAGACCGTACTGGAGGAAGTCGCGGTGCGCGAGGCAAAGGCCCACAAACCACGGCAGTGTGACGCCGAAGAACACCAGCAGGTTCAGGGGCGAGAACAATCGCCGCCACACACCGCGCCGGCCTTCGACGCGGTTGAAAATGAGCAGCACCAGGACGGGAATCAGGAACCCAATCGGCCCTTTCACGAGCGTGGCGAAGCCGGCCGACGCGGCTCCGAGCAGATACCAGTTCCGCCGCGCCCGGCCTTCCGCCTCCTCCGCCAGATAGCCGGCAAAGATGGCGCCGCAGACGAAAAAGGCGAGGGCCATGTCGAAGATGACCGTGCGCGCATTCATCACGAAGAGCGGCATGGTGGTGACGACGATAACCGCCAGCAGGCCGCAGCGGGTCCCGTGAATTTTCCGGCAGAAGGCGAAGGCCAGCATCGCCAGTGCAATCGCAAAAGCAGCGGACGGGAGACGGGCGGCGGTTTCGTTGTTGCCAAAGGCCGCAAGCGAGAAGGCCACGGCTTTGAAATAAAATGCCGGCTTGTCCAGATAATCCAGACCGTCGTAGGTGGGCACGAGCCAGGCGCCGGAATCCTTCATTTCGCGGGCGACCTCGGCATTGCGGCCTTCATCGGGGGCGATCAACGGCAGGTGCCCCAACCGGAAACAGAGGGCCAGCCAGGCCACGATCAGAGCCAACCAAACCCATGCGGCCTCCGTCGGCGAAGTTGAAAATGAACGTCGCGGTTCGATGCCGCGCAATCTACCAACCCCGCGACGCAACGCAAGGCTGGGCAGCAGGTTGCTTTGGTGGAGCGAGGCTGCCAACGAGCCGGATCGCGCGGACGCCCGTCCCACCAAAATTGAAAATCAGCCCACTGTCCAATGCCGTTGACTGCGTTGTCCGGGCACAATTCCAATTCCATAAAATGGAAAAATCGCTTTCCCGTTTGCTTTGGGCGGGAACATTTCCTATTGCTGGCGGGTCTGATTGATTGGGATGAAGAAAAAATTGAAATGGATTTTCGCCGCGCTCGCCGCAGTGTTCGCATTGTTGCAGTTCACAAATCCGCCGCGCACGAATCCGCCGGTCGCGCCGGGCCATGATTTGATGGCCACCAACCCGCCGCCGCCGGAAATTGCCGCGCGGCTGCATGCGGCCTGTTACGACTGTCATTCCGACGAAACCAAATGGCCGTGGTACAGCCACATCGCGCCGGTGTCCTGGCTGGTGGCAAACGATGTCGCGCGCGGGCGCGAGCGGCTGAATTTCTCCGACTGGCCGCGGGCATTGCCCGGACGCGCGGCCAAACGGCTGGAGCGGATCAGTGAAGAAGTGGACTACAAGGACATGCCGCCGGCCAAATACACCTTGATGCACCCCGAAGCCCGGCTCACCGCCGGCCAGCGCCAGCAATTGATCCATTGGGCGGACCAGGAAGCCGCGCGGCTCAAGGCAACCGCCGGTGCCGGCAATGAATGAGTTGACACATGAAGGCCCCTCCACCCTGCCTGGATTTAAGTTGAGGAAAATACAAGTCTTGAATCAGCGGCCCACTGGAGCGTTTCTTATTTCCAGAACGTGAGCGAGGTTGTCGCGCGCCTCGGCGTAATCCGGTTTCAGGCGGATGGCTTCCTGATATTGGCTGATCGCCTCGTTGATTTTGCCTGTTTCGGCGAGAGCGTTGCCGAGATTGTTGTGGGCGTCGGCGTAATCCGGCGCCAGATGGATGGCTGCCTGATATTGGCTGATCGCCTCATCCGTTTGGCCTTTCCGGCCAAGGGCGGCACCCAGATTGAAGTGGGCGTCGGCGTAATCCGGTTTCAGGCGGATGGCTTGCTGGTATTGACTGATTGCCTCGTCGAATTGGCCTTTATCCGAGAGGGCGTTCCCAAGGTTGTTGCAGGCTTCGGCATAATCGGGTTTCAGTCGGATGGCCTCCCGGTATTGGCTGATCGCCTCATCGGTCTGGCCTTTCCCCACGAGGGCGGAGCCGAGGTTGTTGTGGGTGGGGGCGTAATCCGGCGCCAGGCGAACCGCATCCTGAAATGAGCCGATTGCCGCGTCAATCTGGCCTTTCTTGAGGAAGGTGGTGCCCAGGTTGTAATGGGCAACAGCGTAATCTGGCTTCAAGCGGACGGCTTCCTGATATTGGCTGATCGCCTCGTTGGTTTGGCCTTTCATGAGGAGGGCGTAGCCGAGACCGTTGTGCGCCAGGTAATTGTTCTCAGTAACTGCAAGCGCGTGCCGGAAAAGAGTTTCACTGTCCTCCCAATACCCGAGCTGTTGCCGCGTCAACCCGACGCACAGGATCATCGCCACACTG
The DNA here is from genome assembly GCA_049516755.1 of Verrucomicrobiota bacterium. GTDB lineage: Bacteria > Verrucomicrobiota > Verrucomicrobiia > Limisphaerales > UBA11358 > UBA11358. The sequence continues at coordinate 6,208 of JBEKSU010000206.1, forward strand.
CCCGCCACCGACAACGCCAGCGCCTGGTTACGCCAGTGACGGGTCAACTCATATGCGCCCCAGATGGCCAGAATCAGCACCCCCAGTGACGGAATATAAGTATGCCGATCTGCCAGCGCCTGTCCACCCGTCTGCACCAGTCCGATCATCGGCACCAGCGTTCCACAATACCACAGCCAACCCATCAGCATAAACGGATATTGCCGCCGCTTCAAAATAACCGCCAGCGTGATGCCCAATAGCAGCAAACCGGCCAATACCACCAGCCACACCGGCCAATACCCAGGGTGGGGATAGAATACTGCCAGATCCGTCGGCCAGAACAGTTTCCCCAGATACCGGCAATATGAAATCAGCGCGTTACCGGCTCGCGCGCCGAGGCGCAGGTTTTCCACCGTCGCCAAAGAGCCTGTCTGTTTTTGCACCACGAAGGTCACAACACTCGTCACCGCCGCCAACCCGAAATACGGCAGCTTCTCAAACAGTAAACGGAGTGGTGGAGTGATGGAGCCGCCTTCGCTTCGCTCCCGTCTTCGCTCCGT
>JBEKSU010000207.1:0-6708 GCA_049516755.1 Verrucomicrobiota bacterium
TGGACCTGCCTTATCTGGCGGAAAAAGTATCGCTGGACACCGTCGAACTGGTTGGTTTGGATCTTTCACTGGGCATGCTCAGACGGTGCAAGGCAAGAATTCGCCCTTACGAAGAGACCTCATTGCTCGTGCAGGCAAACGCCGAGCGGCTTCCGTTTGCCGGCCAGACGTTCGATGTCGTCTTTCATGTGGGCGGAATCAATTTCTTTGACCAGCCCGCGGTGGCCGTGCAGGAAATGGTACGGGTCGCCAAGGCCGGGGCGCTCATCCTGATTGCGGACGAGACCAAGGATGTGGTGGAGAAAAATTATCAAAAGAGTCCTTTCACCCGGGCTTACTTCAAGGATGCTCCAACGAATTTTAGACCGAGGGACTGGGTCCCGCCGGATGTCCGCAATCCCGTTTACGAAGAGGTTTGGAATGGAAAGGGCTATATCCTGACTTTTAACGCCCCGCAGGCTCCGCCGGTGGACAAGTGACCAGTAATCGCTGCGCTTCCGCCTTCACCTGGTTACGGCGCGACAAGTCCACCCGGCAAGCGGTTGACAGGAATTGAAAAATGGGGAACGCGCTGGTTGATCCGTCTTCGCTTCACTTCCGCCTTCGTTCAGTACGGCGCGACAAGTGGCGGTTAAAAATCCGCGTCAGTTCACACACAGGAAACCGTCCCGGTTGCGCTGGCTGCGTAGATGTAGCGCTGTTTCATCCCGATCCCGGCAGGTGTGGTCGATACCGGTATTCGCAGGGCTCGTGGTAATCGTGGAACTGGCGGAGCTGGCGGAACTGGCGGGTGGTCCAGTTTATTCATCTTTTGTTCCAGAGCCGCGCGGGCAACGGCCTGGGCCGGGTTGTCCGCCGCCCGGATGGAAATGGAACCCGCGCCCAGGACGACGCACAAGCCCAAAAGGATTCCGGTTTTCATAGTCTGTTTCTCATTTCCATTTTCTGACAAAAGTTAGCCGCTGGTGTCCACAATTTCATAAATTAGGGATGGATTGGGCGTTTTAAGGGGCGAATTGCCCGCGGGAAGGGATTAAATGGAGAAGAAAAACATACAACTCCGGTAAACTCCGCTTCCGTGAGCACGTGACAAAGTCGGTGTCGCAAGCGGGCGCTTTCGGGGTGCAGTTGAGAGTTGAAAGTTAAAACGGCTCGTCAGAAGTCCCGCCCCACCTTTGCGTTCCTGGCGGTTAAATTGCCTTCCAAACCGGCCTTTTACGCGGCCTGATTTCGATTGACAAAAGTAAGGCAAATTGTTAAAATTTGCCCCAATCAGAAGGGAAACTGTTATGAAACTTGTAAAATGTTTGTGCGTGGCCTTTTTCGCCGGCGTGGCATTGTCCGCCAATGCCCAGACATTTTCAAAGGGCATCGTGGGTTACATCAACCAGCCCTTGTATGCCGGTGACAACCTGATCGCGAACCAACTTTCCTATTCCAACAACACGTTGAACGCCATCTTCCAGTCGGCCGTTCCTGAAGGCGCGACGTTTGCCGAGTGGAATCCGGCATCGCAACAATACCTGCCGACCTCCGTTTACGACGTCAATACCGGCTGGAGCATCAACTACGAATTGGATTATGGCCAGGGCGGATTGTTTAATTCCCCGGTTACTTTCACCAACACCTTCGCTGGCGCCGTATGGCCCGGGTATGATGGCATCAACACGTTTGTGCCGCCATTGGTTACGGACAGCGGGACACTTCTCCTTTCGTGTTATATTCCCATCGCACCCGCCACGTTCCAGGATGTTGTGGGCCGCGACCCGCTGAACGGCGAATCGGTGACCGTGCTGGATCCCGTGTCAAAAATTTCCACCACCACCCAGTTTGAGGACGGAGTTTGGGACAACGGCACACCAACGTTGAATATCGGGCAGTCCGCCTTTTTCGATCTGGAACCGGTTCCTGAACCGGCCGTTTGCAGCCTGGTCGGAGCCGGCCTGCTGCTCCTGGCCACGGCCCTCAAACGCGCCGGCAAGCAACTGAAGCAACGGCAGAAGTCCGCGCTGGTTGAGGGTTGAAAGTTGAAACGGCTCGTCAGCAGCCTTCCACCCTCCGCCCCGATGAATCGGGATTGCGGAGGACGGGCGCCCACCTTGGTGTTCATGGCGATTTATAATTCGCGCCTTATTTTGAACTCTTTGTGGTTTGTTCGGGCTCCCATCTGTGTCCATCCGTGGCCAAGGAAGATTTCGTGTCTTTGGCGTCTTTCGTGGTAAAAGGCGGGAAACTGAAAACCAAAGTCCTCCATTTTGCCGCTTCCCTTGGCTGAAATGTTTCGTTACAAGTCTGGCTTGTGAACCTGGCTTCCTGGCGTCACGGGGTTACGCGCTACCAATGGCTGGTGCTCTTCGTCGCGTGGCTGGGGTGGGTGTTTGATTCGATGGACGCCACCATCTACGCGCTCGTCCTGGAACCGGCGCTGCACGACCTCCTGCGCGCTCCCGGCGGTGGCCCCGTCTCCGCCGAGGTCATCGGCTGGTATGGCGGGATCATTTTCTCGATTTTTTTGATCGGCTGGGCCGTCGGCGGCGTCCTCTTCGGCGTGCTGGCGGACAATTTCGGACGGACCCGGGCGCTGGTTTTCACCATCCTGATTTACGCCGTGTTCACCGGCCTGGCCGCCCTGTCGCACACCTGGTGGCAACTGGCGCTGTTCCGATTCATCACGGCGCTGGGCATCGGCGGCGAATGGGCGGCGGGCGCGACACTGGTGGCGGAAGCGTGGCCGGAGGACAAACGCACCCGGGCGGCGGGATTGTTGCAGTCGGCGTGGGCGGCGGGATTTTTCGTGGCGGCGCTCTTCAACCTGCTCCTGCGCAACTGCGGCTGGCGGCCGATGTTCGCGGTCGGGGTGGTGCCGGCGTTGGTCGCGCTCCTCGTCCGCTGGTGGGTCAAGGAACCGGAACGATGGGTCAAGGCCCGGGCCGAAGAACGGCAGGCCGGCGGCGCACATCCGTTGAAGCTGATGGAACTGTTTGCGCCGGAACTGCGGCGCGCCACCCTGGTCGGCTCCGGGCTGGCGTTTGTGGCGGTGTTCGGTTTATGGGGGGCGACGAACTGGACGCCCACACTCATCCGGGCGTTGCCGGAATTGCAGGGGATGAACACGTCCGAACTCACAAGCCGGGTCAGCTATGCCATCATGGTGCTGAATGTCGGGGCGCTGGCGGGTTACCTCAGTTTCAGTCCGCTGGCGGATCGCATGGGCCGGCGGTGGGTTTTTGCCCTGATGTGTGTGGGCAGTCTGGTGATGCTGCCCGTCACGTTCCTGACCCCGCGAACCTACGTCCAGGTGCTGTGGCTGTTGCCGCTGCTGGGATTTTTCAACAACGGCATCTTCAGCGGGTTTCCGATTTACCTCCCGGAATTGTATCCCACGCGGATTCGCGCGACCGCTGCGGGATTTTGTTTCAACATCGGCCGCGTGCTCGCGGCCACAGGTCCATTTGTGACCGGCTACCTGGTCATAACGCTGGGCAGTTTCGGCCTTGCCGCCAGCGCCGTGGCCGTGGTTTATGTCGTCGGACTGCTGATTTTGCCCTTCGCTCCCGAAACCAAGGGCCGGCCGCTCCCACCGTGAGTAAAAAACGGCCGCTACGCCAAAGGCTTGATTTTGAAGGCTAAAGGCTGAAATTATACAAAAGCGTATAACCAAATTTACCCAATTTGCCCCTTCTTCAACCCTTTAGCCTTTAGCGTTTGGAGTTTTCTGTGAAAATTGGCCTTGGGGATGCTGGCAAAAGGCGGATGAAGATGGATAATCTCAGAAAAATCAGAATCGCCCTGGGTTTATGCGTCGTACTGGGCGCGGGTTTTATTTCCACCTATGCCGCCGACACCCCGGCCCAAGCCGCCGCGCGGGTGGCTTTGGAACGAATCCTGAACCAGCCGGATAATTTGCCTGCCCAGTCGCCGCCGCAAACGAACACGCTTTCCAAGGCCGTGGTGGAACAGCCCGTCGCTTCCGCCAACAACGCAATCGAGCCGGTTCCCGATAAAGGGGTGATACCGCAACCCGCCCCGGTGGCGGCTCCCGTTGCTGTTGTGCCGGTTGAGTTTGCTCCGGCGGCTGTCAGCCCCGCCGCTATCGCGCCCGCAGCCGCCAGTCCCATGCGCGCTGTTCCGGCGGCTGCCCCGGCTTTGCCATTTCCGATGCTGTGGGGCCTGTTGCTATTGCTGCTGTTAATATCGTTCGTGATCATGTCGGTCCTGCTGTTGAAACTCCGGCAAGTGAAGCTCATGCTGTTGAAGCATCCCAACGTTGCGGCCCGCACCGTCGCAACTCCGCCTGTTGCGGCCCGCCCGGCTGCGGCTCCAAGCGGAATTCAACCGCCAGCGCCAGTGGCAACGCCCAAGCCGGCCCCGGCACCCGCCGCAGCCAAACATCCCGTCCAGCGCCGAAAGCAAGTCACCCCCCAGAACGGCGTGGGAAACGAAGTCAGCCTGGCAAAAAATGGCCGGGAAACCGCGAGGCTGGAACGGAAGCGGGTCGCCCACTCCTGAACAATCTTTTTCATGGATTTGCTGCATTTTTTGGTTGAATACTTCACGCTCCTGGCGTTCATGGCGGCTTAAGTCAGGTCAATGGATTTAGTTCATATCATCGTATCATGATACGTTGATTATTTATTTGCCTTGCGCCGGGCTTTTCGTTAGCTTGGGACCGGTTAATGTATCGCCAGACCATGCCGGAACGGATTGAACAGCTTGAACGACTCCTGCGCGAGCGCATCGTCATCATTGACGGCGCGATGGGCACGATGATCCAGCACCGTCAGCTGGATGAGGCGGCGTTTCGCGGCGCGCGGTTCGCGGACTGGCGCGGCCGGGACCTCAAAGGCTGCAATGACCTGTTGAATCTCACCCAGCCGCAGGTCATCGAGGACATCCATCGCCTGTATCTCGAAGCTGGCGCCGACATCATCGAAACCAACACATTCAACTCGCAGTCCATCTCGCTGGCGGATTACGGGCTGGAATCGCTGGCTTACGAACTGTCGAAGGCGGGCGCGGAATGCGCGCGGCGCGCGGCGGACAAGGTCGAAAAAGCGCAGCCCGGACGGGTCTGTTTTGTCGCCGGTGCGATTGGTCCGACAACCAGGACGTCGTCCATTTCGACGGACGTGAACAATCCCGGCGCGCGCGGCACAAATTACGACGAGCTGGTGCAGGCCTACGGCGAGCAGATCAACGGTTTGCTCGACGGCGGCGTGGACGTGTTGCTGGTGGAAACGATTTTCGACACGCTGAACGCCCGGGCCGCGTTTTTCGCCATCCAGAAAATATTTGAGGAACGGGGAATCCGTCCCCTGCCCTTTGCCGCCGCCATCGGCGGATCTCAAATTTCAAATCTCAAATTTCAGATCCCCGTAATGGCCTCCGTCACCTTCATCCAGGCGGGCAGCAACCGCGGGGTGACCGGCCAGACGGTCGAGGCGTTTTGGAATTCCATTTCCAACGTTCCCCTGCTCTCCGTCGGCATGAACTGCGCGCTGGGGCCCAAGGAACTGCGCCCGCTGGTCGAGGAGCTGTCCGGCCTCGCGCCGGTTTACATCAGCGCGTATCCGAACGCCGGCCTGCCGAATCCGCTGTTGCCAACCGGTTTTCCGGAAACGCCGGAAACGCTCGCGCCGCAATTGAAGGAATGGGCGCAGAACGGCTGGCTGAACATCGTCGGCGGCTGTTGCGGCACCACGCCGCCGCACATCAAGGCCATCGCCGATGCGGTGAAGGATGTGCCGCCGCGAATAGTCCCGACAATTGAACCGGCTCTGCGTCTCAGCGGTCTGGATGCGCTGACGATTCACGTTAATGCAAGTTACGCGCAAGGTAGCGCAGGCGTCCCGCCTGCATCCGCTCCAATCCAGGCAGGCGAGACGCCTGCGCTACGGCAAAACGCGTCCATCAATTTTCTAAACATTGGCGAGCGCACCAACGTGGCCGGTTCGCCGAAGTTCGCCCAGCTCATCAAGGCCGGCGATTACGAGGCCGCGCTCACCGTCGCCCGCCAGCAGGTGGAGAACGGCGCGCAGGTCATTGACGTCTGCATGGACGAGGGAATGATTGACGGCGTGGCCGCGATGACGCGGTTTCTCAACCTTATCGCCTCCGAGCCGGATATCTGCAAGGTGCCGGTGATGGTGGACTCGTCGAAATGGGAGGTCATCGAAGCCGGCCTGAAATGTCTGCAAGGCAAGGGCATCGTCAATTCCATTTCGCTCAAGGAAGGCGAGGAAAAGTTTCTGCACCAGGCGAAACTCGTCCGCCGCTACGGCGCCGCCGTCGTCGTCATGGCCTTTGACGAGCGCGGCCAGGCCGATTCGTTCGAGCGTCGGATCGCGGTCTGCCAGCGCGCCTACGATTTGCTGCTCCAAAAGGTCGGGTTCCCGCCGGAGGATATCATTTTCGATCCCAACGTCCTCACGGTGGGCACCGGGATGGAAGAGCATGCGAACTACGCCGTGGATTTCATCCGCGCGACGAAGTGGATCAAGGAAAACCTGCCGCTGGCGAAGGTCAGCGGCGGCATCAGCAACGTCTCGTTTTCGTTCCGGGGCAATAATGCCGTGCGCGAGGCGATGCACAGCGCGTTTCTTTACCACGCCATCAAGGCCGGTCTCGACATGGGCATCGTCAACGCCGGCATGCTGGCGGTTTACGAAGAGGTGCCGAAACACCTGCTCGAACTCGTCGAGGACGTTT
>JBEKSU010000208.1:0-6673 GCA_049516755.1 Verrucomicrobiota bacterium
ATTATAGCCAAACTGAATCGCGCCGCCTTTCGGAGTCAGTCTATAGCCACCAAGCTTCCCGCCATCTGTTGTGTCACCAAAAAACTTCGGCTCACCAAATGTCTGGCGCAAAAGTGACTCAATGGCTGGATACTTGTCGGATGCCATCTGAATGACAACTCCCTGCTCATCTTCGGAATAACGCCACCGGTCGGAAATCGGCGGCAATCCATTCGTGGATATGGAAAGACCCGCACGAACGTCCGCCTGCTGGATGATGAACTGCCCGACATCACCGTGACCTTTCGTGAAGTGATCCTGTGCGCAACCGCACAGCAAACCAATCAGAACGAAAATAAATGACGCTTGAATACGCATGACGCTCGATGCTGGCTAACGAAAAAAGCTGAGCCACCGCCGACTCGCGACGTGAACCGCGACAGCGGAACTGACAGCGCCAACGGCGGTTGGCTCCGGCGACTTGTTAGGCATCGTCATAGTCAACTCTTTGGTGGCCAAATAACGCCATCCAATTCTTTAGGTAACTGCTTCGGGTCAACCGGCCAAAACAGCTTGATGTCGAAACTCTCGCCGGACTCAAACTCTTTGTCCGGTGCGCCGATGATAAGCCAGAGAACTTCGGCGTCTGTATCGTTGAAAACCTGCCGCATGGACTCCGGCCCGACAAGCACGCCGCCGTGCTTCGGCACGGTGAGCGTCTCCTCGCCAATGCGAATACGTCCGACGCCCTCAACAACAAAATAAAACTCCTCTGCTTTGACGTGCTTGTGAAGTGTATTCGCACTCTTCGGTGGAAAACGCCAAAGTCTGGCACCTAAATTCTCGCTCTTCGTGCGCTCAAGAAAATCCGCGTATGGAATTTTCATGGGGTTTGCGGGCTTCCACGAAAGGTCTTCTGGCTTGATTAAGAAATATCCGTCTATTGGTTTCATAGTAAGATGCCTAACGATCCAAGCTGACCCGCTGGCGTCATGAAAGGCAGCTTTGGCCATTTTACCGGCTCAAAAGCATTTTCACGCCAATACCATGCTTTCAGCGCGAGAATGCACCTTCTCGGCTTCACCCGTCAAATGTTTTCGCTTGCCAGCATTTCGCTTTTGCCAGTGCTGGTTCAACGCATTCGTAACTTTTGCCAGCCACGACCGGTCTTGGACTTGTTCCAGCAGTTCCGACGCGGCAAAGAATTTCACGTTGTATGGCGACGGATTGCCCAACGGCTTAAGCAGACGTGCCGCCACCAGCACCGGCACATCATGCGGCTGGCAATTCAGCACCCACGCCGCCTGCTCCGCCGTCAGGCGGGCGGGCAACTGGTTCAGCAGCCGCAAAAATTGATGTTGTTCCTCTCTCATTCGAGTTTGAATTGCTTGAACGCCGGATGCCGCTGGCCGAGCAGATTGACGCCCCACCAGGTGTTTTCCTTCGTGACATACTTGGCGCAATAATCGGCCACATCGTCCCGGCTGTTGACCGGCTCGATCCGCGCCCGGCCGTAGCGGTGAAACCACTTGTCCCAAATTTCGGTGCGCCTCATGTTTTTGCAGTCGCACCACAACGCATGGACATGATACCCGTCACGTCCTGGATTCTGTTCCAGCGCGTAGAAATACGACACGCCCCGCATCTCCGTGCGCATGAATTTCTCGTAACAGCGTTGCGCCGACCAGATGGACGCTTCCCACGCGAACGTCATGTGCGAGATCACCTGCCACGGTGCCAGACCGTGAACCCAATCGCCCATCTCCACGTTCAACTGCGCGGCTTTTAACCGCATTTCCGGCTGAATGTTTCGTGCATTGTTCATTTTTCACCATTTGCTTTTTATGTCTGGACACACCTCTCGGACAAGGATGGTTGACAACCGCACCCTGTCCCGATTATTCCCCGGCCAGGTGAAGCTGACACCCTTGAGCGGACAGGCCGAAGACCTGGACGAACTCATTTTGATTCTGCGAAAGACGGTTGACCCGTTGCAAAATCCGACCCTCTACACCAACGATGTTGCCGGACGGCTGATTTCGCAGACTGACCCGGTGTTGCGAACGACCACCTTTGGTTACGATGCGGACGGGCGTAAGCTGGCTGCCACCAATGCGGCCCAGGAAGTGACCAGCCAGACTTGGGACGCGCGGGGCAGTATGTTACAACTGACCGATGGCGCAGGCCATTTGTCAACCCGCGCTTACGATGCCGCTGGTAATCAGATCACGCTCACCAATCGCAACGGGAAAAAATGGCAATTCCAATTCGACGGCGCAAACCGGCTGACCAATACCATCACGCCGCGAGGCTTCTCGACTTCGCTTTCCTTCAATCATCAAGGATTGCTCAATTCGATCAAAGACCAAGCCAATCAGCCCACGTCTTTTTATTACGATGCGAAGGGACGGTTGACCAACCGCACGGATAATGTTGCGACCACGCTTTATGGTTTTGACGCCAACGGCAACCGGACGAGCGCAACCGAAAACAGCCAGACGAATTCTTGGACGTATGACGCTTACAATCGCGTTTCCAGTTGCAAAGACATTTACGGCAACGTGATTCAATACCGATACGATGCCAACGGCAACGTGACGAACCTGATTTATCCGGGCGGCAAGAATGTTTATTACGCTTACGACAGTTTGAACCGGCTGACGAATGTGACGGATTGGGCGGGAAGAAAATCCGCGATGACTTACGACTTGAACAGTCACCTCACCAGCGTCACCCGCCCCAATGGTTCTTACCGCACGCTTTCTTACGATGCAGCGGGACAGGCCACGAACATTTATGAGCAGATGGCCAACAGTCTGCCCATTGCCATCTTCAAATACAACTGGACGAATTCCGGCAACATGGCTTGGGAATTTGCCGCGCCCCTGCCGCATACCAACACGGTGCCGACGCGCAACATGACCTATGACGATGACAACCGGCTGGCGACGTTTAACGGCCTGTCAGTTTATTCCGACGCGGACGGAAATTTGACGAATGCGCCATTGACCAACAGCACGTTTGTTTCCTACGCTTACGACGCTCGCAGCCGGCTCTTGAATGCGGGCGGAGTCACCAATGCTTACGACGCCATGAATAATCGCATCGGGCAGATCAACGGGACTAACACCACAATTTTTGTGGTGAATCCGAACGCCAAACTGCCGCAAGTCCTCATGCGGATTAAAAATGGCGTGACAAATTATTACATTTACGGTTCAGGCTTGCTGTATCAGGTGACGGAGACAGCGACAGCCACCAACACGTTGACGTATCACTACGATTATCGCGGCAGCACAATTGCCCTTTCAGCCGACAATGGCCTTGTCACCGACCGGATTGAATACTCGGCTTACGGATTGACAACTTACCGTGCTGGCACGAGCGATACGCCTTTCTTGTTCAACGGACGGTATGGTGTGATGACCGACCCCAATGGCCTGCTTTATATGCGCGCCCGGTATTACAATCCTTACCTTTGCCGGTTCATCAATCCCGACCCCACCGGCTTCTCCGCTGGATTGAACTTTTACGCCTATGCCAACGGAAATCCGGTCAGTTATCTTGATCCATTTGGCTTGTTCTCGGGAGCGTCGGGCGAATCATATTTTACTTGGCTGAATTCCAACGGTGCATTCTCTCTCGAAACGACCTCAACAATTCTCGGCCTCGCAGGAATCGGTCAGTTCGGCGCTGAATTTGGCTCTGGAACCGCCGCCATTGGAAATAATTTTGTGTTTTATTCCGGTGGTTTTTACGGCAATCAATACGTTTCCGTGACAATGGTTTCAGATATTGCCCATTTTGCAGGTTATCCCCTTGCTGGTTTTTCAACTTATGTGGACTACCAACAAATGCAAAACGGTCAAATGTCTCCTTGGCAATTTGGGGCTAATACTTCTGCCACAGGGATAGGATTGTTTGGCGGCCCCATTGGAGCGTCATTTAGCGTAGGATTTGGCGCAGGAAATTTAATCCAACAAGATGTCAATGGCGCGGCAGCGGGCACTTTTCAAATTCTGACCGATTGGTATTATCACGCACCTTTTGGACCAAATTTTGCTGATATGCCTAATCCTTAATATGATTCGATTTTTCAAAGAACTTTATTTGACAGTGTTCGCCCTTGGCTATAAGTCCGGAATTGCTGGCGGTTGGCAGCGCATGAATCGCAAGTTCGGCATCATCATGGACATAGGAAAAGGCGTTCTACTTGTCTGGCTAATCGAGTTTTTTATCCTCAAAGGAATTGAGTCGTATATCGAAATTTGTGTTGGAACAAGATTCTCTTTTGACTCCTCTCTGTGGGCGAAGGTTGCCATCAGCTTTGCAATTTATTACGTGAATTATTATGTCTTGGTCACTCGTGGTCACGGCATCAAGTTTGAACGTGAATTCAACAACCTCAAAAAAACCAGAAAAGTTCTTCTAGTGGTGAGTTTTGTGGTGCTACTGCTGGCCACCGTAGCTCTTACGGTTTACTCGATCTCTGACTATCAACATTCTTTTCATATCATTCCTAAGAGTGGTTTTTGAATAGATGTATGCACACACTCGCACAACTGCCATCAGACTTTTGGGTTATTGCTGTCATCATATTTGGCGCAGTTTATGTGTGGGTGCTTGTGGCTCTCATGAGTTCGCAAGTTGCGGGCGGCTGGAGTTCATTTGCGAAGCGTTATCCAGCACAGGCTCGTCCTGCTGGCAGCGCATACAGCGTCTCTAGCTGTCGGTTTTGCAATGTTTACAGCAGTGGCAGAGGTATTCGCGTCATTTTTACTGATACCGGCGTATATTTTTGCATGACATTTTTTTCTCGTTTGGCTAATCCGCCATTTCTCCTGCCGTGGGAAAGCGTGAATCACGTCAAAAAGGGGTATGGATTTCTTGGAGAGTATTTCATTATGGAGATTAAGGATGCCGCCGGAACATTTAGTTTAGATTTGCCCAAGAAGATTGAGTATGATTTATCCAGATATTACAAAGCGTTGTCAACGAGCGGATGAAAACCGGCAACATGGTGAGGATTATTTTGTCCCAAGCAGAAAATCGAGTCGCGCGCTGTCGCTACGGGCAATTATATGGCGGCGGCGAAAAACTCAAGGTATTGCTCGCCCTGTGCCCTCTGCGCTCCACCTTGACTTTTTCGCCGCCGCCAAGCCCTTGCTTTTAGGAACAGCGCGCGGGGAAGTGACGCTGCTTTTGTCACTGGACAAACGAAAATTTTGGGCTATTTGATTTGAATATGGACAGCGAGCCAGATGCTATTTTGACCGGCAGGTTGAGCGAAGCGGATTCAATTTCAATTCCGAAAGCCGCCCGCAGGCTTGGCCTCGACGCCTATACGCTTTGCACGCTCATTCAACGCGAGCGTGTCCAGGCCGGACTTTCCCCTTCGGGCGAATTTGTCATTGCCAACGAGGAATTGAACCAGCTTTTGAAAAAGGATTAACGGCATGGAGAAGCGCGAAGAAAATCCACTACATGAAGTGCCGGGCAGCGAGGCGCGACTGACGGACGGACAACTGACCGCCTACAACGCCGCTTTCCAGACGATTGAAGGCGATCTTGCAACCATGAGACCCGTGCGCGAGGCGTTGAGCCGGTTGGAACACGTCCAATGGGAACGGCCCGTGCCAAAGGCTTTTGCCACCCACACCACGCCGGAAGGCAAATGGAACGCGCACGCGCTGCTGCTTAAACTTTTCCGAACTGAAATTTTGCTTTGCCGCAAGGCGGACGGCGACGAATGGGCGGTGATTCAACGGCTGGTGGCTTCCCCCTACACGCAAGCCCACGGCGACACCGAGATTTTGCTGAAAGGAAATGGCCCCCGCGAGGTGGCGACCGAATACATGGGGCAAATGCGGCACACGCTGCGATTCATGGCGCGTAATGCGGAAGTCAAAGCGCAGAAAATCGTATGGGAGCAATTTCCCGACGACCATCCGGGCAAAGTCATTCGCGCTCTTTCAGAACGATGCGACAGCGTTGCCGAAGGCACGGAAGTGATTAAACAGGAGCAAACGCAATCCGTGCGCCAGTCGCGCGGCATCGGCATTTGAGGTATGGATCAGGAACGCGAGAAATTTCTGAACTTGAGGGAGAAACCGGCGCGCGTGACCGTGGAGGAAGCGGCGTGGATTTTGCGATGCGCCATGCACGACATTCCGATTTTGGTTTCCAACGGGTTGCTCAAACCGTTAGGGCATCCGGTGGATAATGCCACGAAGTTTTTTGCTTACGACACGCTTCAGGAACTGAAGCACGACCTAAAATGGCTGGCGCGTGTCACTGACGCGATAAGTGAACATTGGAAACTCAAGAACGCCCGTAAATCGGAAAACGCGGGACAGTTTTCTGCGCCGGGTGAATCAGACCGTTCCGGCAAATCCGCGATGCAACGCGCATGAATGTTCTCATTTTGCGGACACCAACGGACACCAAAACGGACACCAAACGAGTTAAAAACGGTATGGTTGGATTACGCCGAATTAGCTTGAATAGCCAATGAAATCAGCTATATTTGGATTGCAAACGCGGGGATAAATGGCCGATTCCGACCTCCGCCTCCAAACCTAACCAGTTGGAACTGTAGGGTTTGGTTAACTTCCACAGACGAGTGCCAGCGGAAGTGCCAGCAGGATTTAACCCTGGCCTGCCCTGCGTAACTCCCACCTGCTCCCTGCCGGAG
>JBEKSU010000209.1:0-6658 GCA_049516755.1 Verrucomicrobiota bacterium
TGCGTTGCGCGAAGGTTTGGGCGAACCGATACAGGTCACGCCGCCGTTGCCGCCGGCGGAACTGGCCGCACACACGGCGCGGCGCGCGGCGTCGGCAAGTTCGCGCGCGACGTTGCTGCCCGCGGAATTTCCCGCGCATTACCACCAACAATTTGTTGACCGTCTCTGGCTGCGCGGCCTGGTGATGACCGGGGTGTTGTACGCCATTGGCGTGGCGATCTATTTTTGTGCGGTGGGTTTGCTCACCATCCAGACGCAAAAGGCTGAAAGGAGCGTCGCGGACATCAGTGGCAGCTACACCAATGCGCTGCTGCTCAAGGCGCGTTACGACGTGCTCAAGGAGCGGCAGGAGTTGAAATACGCGGCGCTGGATTGCTGGAAAATTGTCGCGGAACAATTGCCGCCCAACATCACCTTGCAGCGGTTCAGCTTTGCGGGCGGCAAGCGACTTTCCTTGAGCGGCACGGCGGCGGCCGATCAGGTCAACACGCTTTTTGATTTCAACACCGCCATGCAAAAGGTCACGGCCAACGGACGCCCCATGTTCAATCCCCAGGGCGGCGAACCGGTCAATCCCCATCCGGTGCCAAACGGCGTGACCTGGAATTTCAGTCTGCAACTGCAAAACGCGGAGGAGATGCCATGAAAAAATACTTCGCGCAACTGCGTCCGCTGGAGCGTCGTCTGGCCGTCGGTGTGATGGTGATCTTGATTCTGGTGCTGAATTATGTGTTTGTCTGGCACCACTTTTCGGACTGGAGCCAGTTGAAATCCCGGCTGAGAAATGCCCGGGCCACCTTGGTGAGATACCAGGCGACCATCACCCAGGCGACCAACTACCAGGCGCAGGTGAAAAGCCTGGAAGGCCAGGGTGAATTTGTTGCGCTCGAAGACCAGGCCATCAATTTCATGCGCACGATTCAGGCGCAAGCCGAAGCCAGCGGAGTTGGCCGGCCCAATTACTCGCGCTCGACCATGCATACGAACGACGCGTTTTTTGTCGAACAAGTGGAGAACATCAATGTGGTCGCCACCGACCAGCAGCTCGTGGATTTCCTTTACAAGCTCGGCTCCGGCGCCTCGATGATCCGCGTGCGGGAGCTGGAACTCCAGCCGGATGCCCCGCGCCAGCACCTCAACGCAAACATCCAGCTCGTCGCCAGCTACCAAAAAAATCCGGTCGCGCCCGTGCGTGCCGCCGTTCCGACCAATTCCATTGCTGCAACCAAAATCGCAAAATGAAAACAACCACGCTCAGCCTGATTTTGTTTCTAACCGCCCTTGAGTTGGGGGCCCAACCGTCGCCCGGCCCGCGCCGTCTGCCGCAGCGTGTCAACCTGGCGACCAACACTCCGGCCGCCCCGGCCGCCCCGGTCATGCCTCCAGTTCCCGGAGCGCCGTCCGCCGCTGTTCCCGATGCGCCATCAGCCCCCGGCGCGAACCCGTCCGCCGCGCCTTCCGTTCCCGCCGCGCCCGCAGCTGCCAGGCCGGCGGAAGAAATGATTCCTGCCGGCAACATCAATTTTCAAGGGGTGGACGTGAGCCAGGTGCTCGATGTTTACGCGCAACTGGTGGGGCGCACGTTGTTGCGCGCCGGCCTGCCCTCGGCGCAAATTATTTTGCGCACGGAAACGCCGCTGACCAAGACCGAGGCGATCGAGGCGTTGCAGGCGGTGCTCGCGCTCAACGGCATTTCCGTCGTCAACATCGGCGATAAGTTTGTGAAGGTGCTGCCGGTGGATCAGGCCAACACCGCCGGGGCGGAATTCAACGAGGCGTCATCGAGCCAGTTGCCGAATCTGGGAACGTACGTGACGCACATCGTGCAGTTGAAATACATCAAGCCCACCGAAATGGTGCCGGTCATCCAGCCGTTCGCCAAACTGCCCAATTCCATCCTGGCCATCGACGCCAACGGCATCCTCGTGTTGCGCGACAACGCGGAAAACGTGAAGCGGATGCTCCAAATGATCGAGCGGGTGGATGTGTCCGTGCCGGCGGTCTACGTCTCTGAAGTCATCCCGATCAAATATGCGCTGGCCGGAGACATTGCCAGCGCATTGAACAGCCTGGGGGGCAGCGGCGGGAGCACCGTCAGCATCGGCGGTTCGTCAGCCGGCAGTTCCACCAGTGGCAACGGACTCCAATCCCCCGGTGGCGCGGCGGGTTCCACCGGCCCCGGCGGCACGCTTCAATCCGGCGCCAATCAACCGCGGACTGGCGCGCAGTCGTCCCCAACCGGTGGCAATACTTTTCAGCAGCGATTGCAATCCATCATCCAACGCGCCTCGGGCGGAGGGCAGCAGGACCAGATCCAGGTTTTTGGCCAGGCGAAAATCATTGCCGATCAGCGGAGCAATTCACTGCTTGTTTTCGCAACCCAGGCGGACATTGATCGGATCAAGGGCGTCATAGAAAAATTGGACGTGCTGCTGGCGCAGGTGTTGATCGAATCGGTCATCATGGAAGTGTCATTGGGCAAACAATGGAATCTCGGTGTTTCTGCCGTCCAAAATTCGAGCGCCATCAACGCGCCAAATTTTAAGGGCACCGGCGGCTACAATAACGGCCCGTCATTCTTCTCTTTTGTGCCTGGTGCCTCTAATTTGTTGAGCAACGCGGGAACCAACCTTGCGGGTGGGTTTAGTTATTTCGGCCAGATTGGGAACTCTGACTATGATATTGCGATTCAAGCGGCGGCCTCCGATAACAGCATCAGCATCATTCAGAAGCCGCGGATACAAACCTTTCAGGCGCAGAAAGCTTCTTTCTTTGTCGGCCAGACCGTGCCTTATGTCACCGGCAGCACTTACGGCAGCGCTTATGGCAACAGCTCTTCCTATTCACAGCTGTCCGTCGGTGTGGAGCTGGATGTGACGCCTTTCATCAATCCTGATGGTTTGGTGGTGATGGAAATCAACGAGGAAATTGACGACATCAACGGCTCGACCTACATCCAGGGCGTCGGCGACGTGCCCAATACGGACAAACGGACGCTGTCGTCGCAGGTTGCCGTCAAAGACCGCGACACCATCATCCTCGGCGGGGCCATCCGTTCCCAGAAAACCGCCAACAACAGCGGGGTCCCCCTGTTGAAAGACATCCCCGTCCTGGGAGCCTTGTTCAGTTCAAAGTCCAGCAATAAAACCCGCGATGAGTTGCTGGTGCTGATGCGTCCGACGGTTCTGAAGACACCCGAACTGGCGTCCATGCAGGCCAAGACGGAGGAGTCGCGTTTGCCGGGCATTGCCAATGCGGAGGCAAAAGATAATGAGGAACAACGAAAACAGGTTGAAGCTGAGGACAAGGCCGAAAGAATCGCCGCGCAAAAAGAGGCACAAAGGGAGGCCCGGACCAGGAAACATGGCTCCAGCAAGCCAACGAACGCCACCCCGGCCACCGCCACCCCGGCCACCCCGACGGGCAACAGCAACATTCCCCAACCCGATCCCAACGCCGCGTGGCATTGATTTCAATTTCCCGGCGGCGCGTTCGTTCCCGCTGCGCCGCCGGGGAACATTTCCTCCAAAGTGCGAATCGGGTGCAACGGCATCAGCAGGAGTCTGGGCAGGACATAAACCGGATCGCTCTTCGGATTTTTCAGCGTGCCGGTGATTTTGTATTCAAACAATTTGCTTACCGGCCAAAGCATCGTGCTGACCAGCGGGCCGACCACCCAGGTGTTGCGCAGCAACTGGGCGTTGACGCGCGCATGGACGTTTTGCTTCAAATCCACCGTGCCCGTGTAATCCAGCCGCATCATGGCCGAGCGAATTTCCAATGAGTCGGTGTAAATCACCCCGTTGGTGATCGAAAATATGGTCGAACCGTCCGTGGCGCGGCTGTTGCCCAAACCCGGCATAAACGCGTTCAACACCGGCGACAGGATGCCGAAAATCGGAATGTCCCAAAGCAACCCGTCGTGGAGGTCCGCGTGGCCGAAACCGTCCCACGTCTGCCAATCCCTTGAATCCGCGTCCGTCACGACGAGCGACCCGGCCAAAATGCCCTCAAGATGGTTCGTCGGCGACGACAGATCCGATGCCAGCGAATGCAGATTCACATTCGTCACATTCACGACGAACTGATAATCCGCCCCTTCATGCGGCGCGCGAAAATCAAAATTCGCAAAACCATTTCCGGTCCCGTTGTAAAACGCCGCCGCCACATTGGTCAGGATCAGCGACTGGTTTTGCCAGTGAATGGTGCCGACAATGTTTGTCGTCCTGAACTTCAGCCATTCGAACGGCGCGCCCTGGATGATATCAAACCGCAAATCCGCGTCCGCCATGTCGCGCCCGCCGTTCATGTCGTGCAACGGCACCTGGCCGTTCACCCGCACCGTCGGCGGCTGCAGAAAATGATACGGCTCCACCACCCGCCCCGTTTTCGGCCCGATGGCGCGCGCCACCGGCTCCGGATCAGCGGTGCTGAAACCGTTTGTGAAACAAATCAATCGCGTGTTGAAATCCAGGGTCACCTTGTCCGCCGTCATCATCTGCGCGCCGGTGTGCATCAGCGGATTGACAAATTCCAGCACCCGGTTCGTATAGTTCAACGCTGACGCCGCGTCGTCAAACCTCTGGCCGCGCACCGCAAAATTTGTCAATGCCACGCGCCCGCTGGCGGCGATGCTGTCGTAGTCATACAAACGTCCCGCCACGTCCGCGTCCATTGCCGGCGGCTCGGTGAACTTTATAATCTCAAAACCTCGCACTGCGTTGCTCGTTGTCAAAAACGGCCGGGCGGCTTCCGGATCCAACACGCCGTGAATGTGCCAGTGATAATCCTTCGTCGCGTCATCCTCGCCGCCGCTTAATTTGAGCCGGCTTTTTGATTTCACGAGCGCCAGGTCGGGTAGTTGCCACTGGAGATTCGAGTAGGAAAAATGCGTGCGCGCCAGGTCAATCGCAACGCCACGGTACACACCATTGGTGATGGCCAGTTCGCCGTTTAATTGAATGGTCGGTTGCACTTCGTTGCGCCAATCCGGCGGGTCCCGCATCAGCGGGGTCCACGCGGGCAGAATGAGCGAGCCCCCGGCCTGGAGCGATGGCGGTTGGGTCCAGGTAAAATCCGCCAGCCGTTCGCGCGTTTTTTCCGTCAGCAATGCGGCAATCGCATGAACGTTGAAACACGAGGAATTGGTGAAGGTGAGCTCGCGCGTGGCAAGGTTCAGCCGCGCCGTGGCCTCCAGTTGTCCGCCGCCCAGCCCGGCGGACAATTTGGTGACGGCCAATTCGGGCGCCCGCCAGAAGCCGTTGCATTCCACGAAGTCCGCGTTCAGTTTTTCGGATTTCAATTCCCTGAATTTTGCCGTCCAGGTCAACCGATACGGCTGCGCGTTTGTCCACCATGCCCACGACGGGATGAAGCTGGTTGGAGTTCCGGCGGGTGCGGTGAGGTTGCCGGCGAGCCGGAGGTCACGCGCGCCGCCCCAGGGCGTTTGAACCGAGGCCGCGTTCAGGTTCAGCCGGATGGCGAACGAATGAATATCCCGCGCGTCGCCATCCACCACCAGGCTTAATTGTGGCGTGCCCGCAAGCTGTATCCGGTCGAGCGTATCAGAGAGTTTCCGCAACCGTGTCTGCCAAACGGCGCGGCCGGCGGGTTTTGTGCCCCGAAAAATGTCCCAGTTGCGAATCTCCGGCGCGTGGATGATATCGCCTGACAACGAGAGATTCGCGCCGGCGAATTCAGCTTGAAAATGGTCGAGCGACCAGGTGCTGTTCGTTTGGAAGCGCAATTCGGCCTGAATGTTGCCGAGGGTGAGCCCGTTGGTGGGCGTGAGCGGCCAGATTAAATTGCCGTGGCGCAAAATGAGTCCATCCACCTGCCACTGCCGGCGCAACAGGGCGCGGTAGTTCAATTGCAACTGAATTTCAGCCAGCGAAAGCACGGGGTCATCAGGCGCCTTGGCATGGCCGATGTGGACGTTTTCGATGACCAGCCCGCGGACAAAGTGCAGGCGCATCCGGGTGAATTCCAATTCGATGCCGCGGGTTTGCAGTGTTTGCACCAGACGCCTTTTCAAAAAATCCGGCAGGCCGATGCGGTTGAACCAGACGAGGGCGCAAACCAGCGCGAGCGCCGCGAAAACAACGGTGATGCGAAACCAGCGAAGGCCGGTCCGGCACTTTCGCCAGAAGCCGGGTGGCGAAGGCATGTCAGGGAATCCCGCTCCGCGGGACCGGGATGGTGAGGTAAGTTGTGACGAACTGGTAAAGCACCGGCGGAAAGACGAACGCCCAGCGTTCGCCATCCAGGGTCACGGCGGCCAGCGCGGTTTGCGAGGAGGGAAGTTCCGCGCCGAAGTCCACGCTGTATTTTGAGCCGCTTTTGAGCTCGACGGTAAGGGAAAGATTGTCCGGCTTGAGGCCGAATTTTTCCGGCTCGGTTACAGGGTGTCCCACCCAGCCGGCGACGGTCAATTCGCCCAATCGATGTGCAGTTTCCTCAATGGCCGGCGGGTTGATGATGCCTTGCGAACCGGGGGCGAGTGACCATTTGTTGGGTCCGTTGTGGACCATTTGCCGCGTCTGGCCGTTTTGGTGGAGTGTGATTTGTGCCACGTCGCCCTCGGTGAAGTCCCAGATGTGGCGTTCGCGAAATTCCCAGGTCGCTTCGGGCAGCCGGTTGAAATCTTCTGTGGTCACGG
>JBEKSU010000210.1:0-6642 GCA_049516755.1 Verrucomicrobiota bacterium
CCGGCGTGTAGGTCAACGTGCCGCTGGAAGAAATCACCGGCGGCGTCGAGAACAGACTGCTGTTGTTGTTCGAGACATGGAACGTCACCGTCTGGCCCGATTCATTGGCCGGCCCGGGGCTGATGCCCGTCGCCCAGTTCGCCACGCTCTGCGCCCCGGCATTTTCCAGCACCGTCTGATTCGCGCCCGCCGTGAAGCCCGGCGGCTGGTTCACGGCATTGATTGTTATTGTCACGGCCGCGCTGCTGCTGTTGGTGATTCCATCACTTACCTTGTAGGCAAAGGTGTCCGTGCCGAAGAAATTCGTGTTGGGCGCGTAGGTGAACGAGCCGTTGTTCGTGTTAAGCGTCAAGGTACCATTGGTTGGGGTCACAACCAGAATGGCGGTCAGATTCGAAATGCCCGTGGTGCAAAAATCGTTGGCGAAAATTCCAATCGTTGAAGCAACCGTCAGCGTTTTGTTCTCGAACACCGAGTAGGAATCAGGCGCCGCCACCGGCGGGTAATAGCCATTGCCGCCACCGGCCGTATAATCCATGAACCAGACATTGGTCACAGTCGCCCCGGAACCCACCGTCACCGCCACCTGGTTGTCATTGGGTCCCTGGCTGTCGCCCGTGCTGGCCCAGCCAAAAAAGTCGGTTTCGCGGACCACATAATTTCCGGGCACAACATTCTGGAAGATAAACAGGCCGGTGTTATCCGTGTAGGCGGAGGCGACGACCGGTTCACCGAGGTCCGCCAGGCCGTTGGTGTTCACGTCCTGAACCAGTTCGACGAAGGCGTTGGTCACCCCGGGTTCGCCGGTGTCCGGGACACCATTTTGATTGGAATCAAACCAGACATGCCCGCTGACCGTCGCGTAACTGGTCACGGCAACCACGTAGTCGAAGAAGTAATTGTTCGAGAACGTGGTCAGCGAATTCACATTGACTGCGATGCGATTGTTCGCCGGCGAACTGCTGGTGTAACCGGGGAGGTCGGTCTCGACGATCACATAAGTATTGGTGGGCAGATTGAGGAATTCATAATAACCGCTGGATTCGGTCGTGGTGGTCTGAACCAGGACGCCGTCGGACGGATTGCCGTCGCCATCGGGATCGGTATAAAGCTGGATGGTGACACCGCCCAAGCCGACGTCACCGGCGGTCAAGGTGCCACTTTGATCCTTGTCATTAAAAACGGAACCGGAAATCAGCGCCGCGGCATTGGTGACGCTGGCCGTGCTGGAAGCCACCGGCACGGCGTTGCCATTGACATCGGTCGCGAAATCGGCGTGGGCGGTGTTGTCGGCCGGATAGCCCTGACCGACCACCTGCATGGTGACCAGATTGGTGAGCGAAGCGCCGACCGCCAGCGAATTGGTCGCAATGTTATTCCACATTAGAATGCCGCCGCCGGCGCCATCGGGCGGAATCGTCGCTGAAACATATTGGAAAGCCGCCGCGCTGTAGTCGTCCTCGAGCGGAATGGTTGGAACCGCCGTGTCGCCCGTGTTCTGGATCACAATCTGGAACACGACGTTGTTGCTGATGCCGACCACGCTGTTGGTCGGAGTAAGTTTGGTTTTGGTGATGGCGATTGCCGGGTGGGTGATGGTCACATTGACGCTGGCCGACCCGGTCACCCCGCCGCCGCCGCTGGCATTGACCGCGTCGGTCGCCGGGGAGGCACTTCCGCTGGCGGTAAAGGTAAGCAGAATGTTCGTGCTTTGTGCGGGCGCCAGCGGACCGATGTTGTTCCAAATCAAATTGGTTCCGGCGACCGCGCTGGGCGCACCGCTGGCCGACACAAAGGTCAGGGCGCTGGTCGGATAACTGTTTGTCAAAGTGACCGTTGGCAGGTTCGTGCTCCCCGTGTTGACGACCTGAATGGCAAACTGAACTGTATTACCCACCAGCGTCTGGCTGGGCGTCAGGAGCTTGTCCGTAACCAGAATGGCGCCGGTGCCCGCCGGCATCGGAATGGCGGCGGTGTCCGAAGACACATCCGACGGGTCGGTGATATCCGTGTAGGTCACCTGGATGAGCGAGCCTTGCGGCGCCGTCAACACGCCGTTGTTGTTGGCGGTCGCGCTGTTGGTCAGCCTGATGCTGCCGGTAAATATTCCCGAGTTGGTGCTGGTTTCGGTGAGCGTGACCTGTTCGGAATCGCCGCTGGTGCTGGTCACTGTGACCGCGACAGATTCAACGGTGGTGGCGTTGGTGTTCCGGTTGATGTCGGTCACTTGAATCCATGCCGTGCCATTGGCCGCAAAGCTGTTGGTATGGATGCCGTTGTTGCCGCTGGTGAACAGCGTTGTGCTCGGGGTCCCCTGATCCAGGAAATTCAACGTCACCGCGGTCGAGATCGAACTGGTTATGCCTTCGGTGCCTTCGTTGGCCGTCGCGGTGATGGTATAGCCGCCCACGGTCGCGCCGGTCTGCCAGACATATTCGTAAGTCCGCGTGCAGCCATCATCATTGACCACATTGACATTGGTCAGCGTCGTGCTGATGTCATTCGCCGTGCCCGGCCCGTCGATGACCAGCCCGACGCTGGTGATATCCGAGCTGCCAAACGGATCGCTCACCACCAAGCGCGCATAAAGCGTCTGCCCGTTGAACGGCGCTGTTTGCAAGTTGCCGCCGGGATAAGGGGCATCGTAAATCCCGATGTCCTGGGCCGAGATGACCGTGGTGGTCGGAAGCAAAATCTTCGATGGACTGGTCATGCTGTCATAATTCACCTTGAAGCTGACTCCAGACTGCCCGTTGGAAATCACATAACTAATGGCGTTGCCCGTGGCCACCGTGACATTGCTGCTCAGGATGCCGGTCCAGACCAGGGTGTTGCTGCTGCTGTTGTAAGCGGGGCTGCTCAAGGTGAGGAAGGGGCTCGCGCCGTTCAGCAGGGTGGCGGTCACAGCCGGGCTGGCGGGCATTGTACCGCTGGTGACGGCAATCCAGTTGGTGATGATTACCGCGCCGCCGGAAGGCATCACAAAATTCTGGCAGAACGCGGGGGTCTGGGTAAACGTCGCGGCTGCGATGTTGGCAGCAATGGCCGGGCTGATCGAAACGGCTGTCGCCGCATAATACTGGCGGCTGCTGTTGGTCCATGAAGTGGTTACCGTGTTGGTCCCGGGCTTGGTGCTGCCAACGGCCCGAATATTGGTGGTATTGGTATTCCATCGCTCCGTCTGGCCAGATGCTTCTGTAATGGTGTTCGCTCCCGTACTCGTAGTCAGCACGGCGAGCACAAGCGAATTGGTGTTCGAGGTGATGGTATTGGTGGAAATATAGGGGGAATTGCGGCTTGAGCGTCCGATGTTATGGGTGCTATTGCCGATCGGAGTCGTCTGATTCACGTTTGAAAAAGTGATGATGCCAACATTCAGATTGGTTGGCGACGCGCCGGTTAATTGGACAAGGAGATTGGCGGTGCCGGAGGGCGGGTTGACGAGCATCCAGATTTCAGAGCGGGGCCGGTTGGTCGAGGTGTAATTGGTAAAAACAACCTGGGACAACGCCAGGCCGCCGTAAGTGATATTGGTCGCCACAATCGAAGTTTTGGCGCTGAAGTTCGTGGCGCTGTAGGAAAGCCCCACCAACATGAGCCGGTTTGTCCCGGCGCCAACCGTGTGAGCCAGCGAATAGTTGTTGGTGATGCTGCTGCCCGACGTTGTGTGATCCACGCCAATGGTCTGATAAGCCGTCCCGCCTGATAAAACAACAGTTTGGGCGGTGTTGGGATCCGCAGCTGCCACCGGGTTGATGCGATTGAGGCTTTGCGGACCGTTGGTGTCGCTGAGATAGAGCACCTTGGTCTGCGCGGCGGCGGCCATGGCGGCCGTGGCGGTGGAACTGACCCCATAAGTCGGGTCGGTATATTTGATGAGCAGCGAATCGCCGGCGGCTACGTTCAACGTGCCGTCGTTGGGATTCAGTCCGGCGGTGGTGGAAGCGGGCAGCCCGCCCACGATGGTGAACACGCCGGTGTTGGTCCCCGTTTCGGTAAGGGCAAGGGTTTCGTAATCTCCGCTGGTCGTGTCCTGCACCACCACCGTGGCGGTCTGCACCGTGTTGCTGTTGTTATTGGCGGCGGCGTTGGTCAGCGTGACATAAATATTTCCGCCCACGACGTAGCCGCTGGTGACGTTTCCACCCGAGTCGGTGAAGTTGACGAAACATTGCGGGTTGGGATTGTTGGTGGTGGGGGTGGCCACCGAAGCGGTGGCGACAATGTCATACGAGGCGGCGCCGGCCGTGTTGGTAATGATGCCGGGCGCGACAATCGTGCACAGGTATTGGAGAACGTGCTCGTGCCGCCGCTCAAAATCACCGGAATGGTGTAACCGGGGCTGTCCAGCGGAAAGAGCGTCCCTGTCGGGCTGTCGGGAATCGGATCGCCGTTCAGCGTCGTGCTGCCCGCCACATAGGAGAGATTCGTCGGCGGCGCGTCAATGACCACCAGATTTCCCAGCGGCACCAAGCCCTTGTTATCCACCTCGACCGTGTATTGCACGATGTCACCCACGGTAAAACCGGGATTACCGGTATCCGAGTATTCAGCCACCGACTTGGAAATCTTGGGAGTCGGAAAAGGCAGCACGGTTGTGCCCGCGTCAATATAAGGATCGCCCGGCTTGGCCACATCCGGGTCTTCCCCCCACGCCGCCGTCAGCAGCGTTCCATCCACGGTGTAAACCCGCATGCCCGTCTGGTTTTTGCTCGGGTCGTAAATTTTTTGGGATTGCAGCGCGACGAGGGTGAAATTGGTGTCATACTGGCTGCCGTTCGGGTCCGTCAACGGCCCGCTGTGGTCCCCCTTGTAATCCACATAAAGCTTGGTGTTCGCCAGCGCGGTGACCCAGACGGGACTGCCGTCCACCGTGCCATCGGCGCTGCCCGGCCCCCAGCCCACCGTGGCCGCGGTGGTCAAGGCGCCTTGAGGCACCAGCGTAAATCCCCAGTTGTAGGAGGTGTCGGACGAATTATTCGCGGCGACGGTACAGACGGCAAAAAAGTTTTGCCCGTTCGTGCAGATGAAACTGGCCCCGGAACTCACCGGCATTTGGAACTGATAAACTCCGTTCGTGCCCGGCACGGAAAAACTGCCGGAGCTGACCTTGGTGGTGTAATTGATGGTGATGGCGGCGGGGTTGGGATTGTAGAGATAAACATAGGCCGGCTGCGAAACTGTTGCCGCCGAACCCACCGGCGTGTAGTAGGAACTGCTCCACGCCGAGACCGGATACAGCGTGAACCAGTCGCTGGCATAGCTCGCGCCCACGTGGCCGATGATGACGTCGGCCTGAATCGGCTTGGTGGCCGTGACCCGGCCGCCCTTCAAAATCCCGCCGTTCACCAGATAGGATTCGCCCTGGTTCAACACAATATTGGTCGTGCCCACGCCCGTGCCCTTCGGATCAATCGTCACCACGGTGTTGTTCTGCGCCGCCATGATGAACATGCCGACGTATTTGAAGAGGTTGTTGGTCAGGTCCTGGCCGACCGGGCAGATGTAATTCGTTCCATAATCCATGGTGGACAGCACGCCCGCCGCCCCGGCGAACACCGGACCCGGGTTCACCGGCCAGGCCGCGCGAGTGATGACCAGCGCCTTGGTCGCCGCGATGCGATCACGGGCATCCCACAAAAGCGTCGCCGGATTGCGCGGCAACGTCACCGTGTTCGTCAGCGTGATGACCGTGCCCGCCGGCAGCCCCTGCGGATTGTGGGCAAACCCCGGCGGAATGCCATGCGCGTCGTTGCCGTCGCCCCAGATTTGCGTTGTCGGCTGCGTTGGATTGCTCAAGTCGGTTTCGTAACCGTCTTCCCACTGGTCGTAGTAAATCACCGTGCCATCGCCGGTCACCACAATCGAAAAAGTCGAAAGGATGGTCGAGCCGGTGCCGCTGATGATCGAATTGTTCGCCTGATAAATCTGCGCCTCGGGCATCGGCAGATAAAACTCCTGCACCAGATTCACCGCCCCGGCCGTCAAGACCGCCGCGGCAAATAAAACGACCGTTAAGACAACGCGCAACCAACGGCCACCGGCAACATAATTGCGAGTTTTCATTTTAAATGGATTGGGGGTTGGTTTAAAAACGAAGCAGACAAGACACATCTCCCACCAGCGCACTGCCCGAATACCATCTGTGCGCAAGTCGCCAGCCGGGCCACCTCAGTTTTATTTCCCATCATGCAATTAAAATCCTTATCCCCACCACTCCAACGCCCATTACCTGAACATTTTCACCAAAACCTGTCTAATATGTGTACAGGTTCTGAAACAAACACCTTACAAAGAATAACTTGTATTATTTTTCGTGTTTGAGCATGATTTATACCCTTTAAGCATGATTTAATTCTCTGTCTTTGGTTGGGCTTTGCCTAAGAACATTAACTTGCCTAAAAATGGATAACTTTGCCCAAAAATGATTGCTCACTCCGGCTCCGCCACAAATTGAACATCGAGACTTCGTGCGTAGGCAAGGGTTTCGTAAACCCTCCACTTTTTGCCATCATTTTGTCGAATTTGAATCCATATCCGTTCCTTGCCGTGCGCCGTCTTAGGCGTAACGGGATAGGCAGTAATTGTCAGGCCGTGGGTATGGCCAATTAGCTTTCCGGTAACTTTCGACATGGTTCTCTC
>JBEKSU010000211.1:0-6583 GCA_049516755.1 Verrucomicrobiota bacterium
TTTCACCTTCCGGCAATTAATCCGGTCTGAATCGCGATGCGCACTTGAAACGGCGCCCCGCTTGTCATTAAATCGGGCGGGTGCCAACCAAAGTCATCGCGGTCGCCAACCAAAAAGGCGGCGTAGGCAAGACCACCACGGCCGTCAATGTGGCTGCCTGCCTCGCTGCACTGGGCCAGCGCGTGCTTCTTTTTGACCTCGACCCGCAGGCCAACGCCACCAGCGGCCTCGGCCTGGAAAAAATCGAGGGCGCCAGCGCGTACCGGGTTTTGCTGGGTGAAGGCAGCCTGCTCGACAAAATCAAGGATACTGCCTTCGAGCGGCTGGCCGTCGTGCCCAGCGAAATGGATTTGTGCGCCGCCGACCTCGAACTGGCGCGAATGGAGAATCATTTGCTCCGCCTGGCCGGCGTGTTGCAACCCGTGCTGGAATCGCAGCGGTTCGACTTGGTCCTGGTGGACTGTCCGCCGTCGCTGGGTATCCTCACCCTGAACGCCTTTGCGGCGAGCGACGGTCTGCTCGTGCCGCTGCAATGCGAGTATTATTCCCTCGAAGGCATTTCGATGATGAACCGTGTGCTCGGGCAGTTGCGCGACGCGGGCGTGAATCCGCGCCTGGACATCTTTGGCGTTGTGATGACGATGTTCGACGGCCGGACGAAGCTTTCCAACGAGGTTGTCAGCGAAGTGCGGAACCAGCTTGGAGCGCGCGTGTTTGAAACCGTGATTCCGCGCAGCACGCGCCTGGCCGAGGCGCCGAGTTTCGGCAAACCGATCATTCATTACGACAAATACAGCTCTGGCGCGGCGGCTTACGAGCTGCTGGCGCAGGAAGTCTTGAAACGGCTGGGACCTTGATATGCTGAAACGCACGCCACTTTTTACCGCGCACCAGAAACTCGGCGGCAAGCTCGTCGAATTCGGCGGCTGGGAAATGCCGGTGCAATACACCAGCATCACCGACGAACATCTTGCCGTCCGCAATGCCGCCGGCATCTTCGACATCTCGCACATGGGCGAGGTCACCGCCAGTGGTTCCGGCGCGGCGGCTTTCCTGAATTCGGTGCTCACCAATGACGTCCGCAAGCTCGCGTCCGGCGAAGGCCAATACACCCTGATGTGCAACCAAGATGGCGGCGTCATTGACGATTTGTACGCCTACCGGTTGTCCGATGAGGTTTTTTTTCTGGTCATCAATGCCTCGCGCATCGAGCCGGATGTCGCCTGGTTGCAGGCGCAGGCGGCAAAATATTCCGGTGAACTCAAGCTGACCGACGCCTCGCACAATTACGCCGCCGTGGCCGTGCAAGGGCCGCGCGTGAAGGAATTTATTGACGCGTGCATTCCCGGCGCCTCGGTTTCGGGCATGCGAGTGAACGGGGTGACCGGTTTGAAGAAAAACCAGATCGCCGGCTTTCGCTTTGAACAAGGCGGGGTGCTCGTCTCGCGCACCGGCTATACCGGCGAAGACGGATTTGAAATCGTCGGTTCGGATGAAGCCATCCGGCATATTTGGGACGCTTTGCTCAGCGCCGGGCAGCCGTTTGGCATCAAGCCGTGCGGGCTCGGCGCGCGCGACACGTTGCGCACCGAGGTTTGCTATCCGCTTTACGGCCATGAGCTGGACGAGCAAACCACGCCCATCGAAGCCGGACTCGGATATTTCGTCGCGCTTGACAAGGGCGAATTCAACGGGCGCTCCGTTCTCGCGGAACAGAAGGCGAAGGGTGTGAAGAAAAAACTCATTGCATTCAAAATGATCGGCAAATCCGCGCCGCCGCGGCCGCATTATCCCATCCGGGTGAACGATGCCAACGACGGCATCGTCACCAGCGGCACCCAAAGCCCGTCGCTCGGCATCGGCATCGGCATGGGCTACGTGCCGGCGGAATGCGCGAAGCCCGACACAAAGATCGAAATTGAAATCCGCGGTAAATATTTTCCCGCTGTCGTTGTGTCCAAGCCGATTTACCGGAAAAGTTAGATGTTGTCGCAAAAAGTGGCGGTCGGTTTGGTGAAAGATAGCGGGCCGCCGGAGGCATAAATTCCAGGCAAAACCCAAATCCCAAACCATAATGACCAAAGAATGATCCAATAACCAAAGGACAAACCAGGCTCTTCGCACGCATTCGAGCTTCGGACTTTGGGTTTCTTTCGTCATTATGGTTTAGGAATCAGTCATTTCGCCGGGCGGCGTCTCATGAAACTGCACCGTTTTTCTGCGGGGAAGCTTGTCGCACCGGTTCAAAAATTCACCATCCCTTGCCCGCTCGCGCTTGACTTTCTAATCGGTCATATTAGCATTTCCCAATGGCGGACCGTGCGGCGGACGTATCGGTAAAATCGTTTTATGGCGATTTTTGCGGGCAGGATGCGTTGCCGGTGCTTCCCCAAACAGATGAACGCGTGATGGAAACAGCTCAAAATCCTTACTTGGTTCTGGTTTTGCTGATGGCGGTGGCCGTGGCGTTTGCCCTCGGGCCGCTGGCGGCGGCGTGGGCCTGGGCCAGGTTTTATTCGCCCAAAAAACCCGGCCGCGACAAGAACGCCATTTATGAATGCGGCCTGGAGTCCAAAGGCGACGCCTGGATTTCCTTCCGGTCGGAGTATTATTTGTACGCCATCATCTTTCTGGTATTCGACGTGGAGACGATATTTCTGCTGCCGTTTGCCGTTTCCTTTGGCGGACTTTCCGTGGGGGCGTTTCTGGCCATGGTAATTTTTCTCCTGCTGCTGGTGGAGGGATTGGTCTGGGCGTGGCGGAAGGGAGTATTAACGTGGAAATGAAAACAGGGACAGCGCAAGAGAGCGATTCAACAATGACGAACGCTTCAACACTCCATTCCGGCGTGGACGAAGGCTTAAGAAGCGAGCTGCAGAAACAGGGAATTTACACCACGAGTTTGCAGGAATTGTATAACTGGGGCCGGGCCAATTCCGTGTGGCCGCTGACGTTCGGGCTGGCCTGCTGCGCCATTGAAATGATTGCGGCGTCCATGTCGCGGTTTGACCTGGCCCGGTTTGGCGCGGAAGTGTTCCGGCCGTCGCCCCGGCAGGCCGACCTGATGATTGTGGCCGGGACGGTCACCAAAAAAATGGCGCCCCTGGTGGTGCGGCTCTACAACCAGATGCCGGAACCCAAATACGTCATCGCCATGGGCGCGTGCGCGATTTCCGGCGGGCCGTTCAAGCAGGGGTACAATGTCCTCAAGGGCATTGACCGGTATATTCCGGTGGATGTGTCCATTCCCGGCTGTCCGCCGCGGCCGGAGGCGTTGATTCACGCCATCATGACCTTGCAGGAAAAAATCCTGAACCAAAAGCTCACCGGGCCGGACCGGCCGCGGCATCTCGTCGCCGATGCGCCCAGCGAATTTCCGGTGCCGGCCTACGGGGAACACGACCTCGAACCGCCCAGCAATCCACAGGTCTGGCAGGCGCCCCCCATCAAACGTTGAACCGTGGAAAATCCCGAACAAATCAAGTCGCGCCTCGAAGCGGCGGTGCCGGGCGCAAAAATTGAGATTCTGCCGAACGATTGTCCGGCGGGCGAACGGCCGCTGCGGGTGGACACGGCCCACATCCTGGCGGTGGCGAAGTTTCTCCGCGACGACCCGCAACTGCGTCTCGATTTCTGTTCCAACGTGACCGGTGTGGACTGGCCGGAGACGGAACTCACCGAAAAAATCAAGGTCAAGCGCGTCGTGGACGGCGTGGAAAAAGAAATTGAGGAAGTGAAGAAGACCGTCCGCCCCGGTTTTCTCGAAGTGGTTTATCACCTGTATTCGATGGAGCTGAAGCACGGACCGGTGGTCTTGCGCCAGCGCACGGCCAATCGCGACGCCGAAACGCCCGCGGTTTCCCTGACGCCGGTCTGGCGCGGCTGCGAGTTTCAGGAGCGCGAAGTGTTTGATTTGTTCGGCATCCGGCTGGAAGGCCATCCGGATTTGCGGCGCATATTGATGTGGGACGGGTTCAAGGGTTTCCCGATGCGCAAGGATTACGTGGCGCCGGATGATTTTGAATATGAGCCGACGCCGCACGACGAGGTGTTGGAGCAGGCCAAAAAGCATTATCCGCCGGAGGTGACGGCGTGAATGCGGTTGGCGAAAGACCGTCGCAGAATTATGAAATTCTGCCGAAACCAAGCGAGACCGGCGAACCCCTCGGCGAACTCCTCGAAGTTTCGATGGGACCGCAGCATCCGTCCACGCACGGCGTGTTCCGCATGGATGTGGTGCTGGACGGCGAAAAGGTGATGAAGCTCAAGCCGGTGTTCGGCTATCTGCACCGGAACCACGAGAAAATCGCCGAGAACATTTCCTACTTGGGCTCCATGCCTTACACGGACCGGCTGGATTATTTTTGTTCGATGACCAACAACTGGGCCTACGCGCTCAGCGTCGAGAAACTCGCGGGCCTGGCGGTCCCGGAGCGCGCCGAATACATCCGGGTGATCATGGCGGAGCTGACGCGCTTGCAAAACCACACCTGCCTCGTCGGATTTTTTGCCCAGGACATGGGGGCGCTGGGCACACCGCTGATGTACGCCTTCCGCGAGCGCGAAAAAATCCTCGACCTCTTCGAATCGGTGAGCGGTGCGCGCATGATGTGCAATTACCTGCGCTTCGGCGGCGTGCGTTGTGACGTAACGCCCGAATGGCTCGCGCAGGCGGGCCAGCTCGTGGACGGCTATGGCAGGTTCCTCGATGAATTTGAAACCTTGCTCAGCGAAAACGAGATTCTGCTCGCGCGCAGCCAGGGCGTCGGTGTGCTGCCCCGCGAACTGGCCGTCAACGCTTCCATCACCGGCCCGATGCTGCGCGCCGCGGGAGTGAACTACGACGTCCGGAAGGTGGACCGGTATGGCATCTACAGCCGGTTTGATTTCAAGGTGCCGCTGGGCGAACACGGCGACGTTTACGACCGTTATATGATCCGCGTCCTGGAGATGCGCGAGAGCGTGAAAATTTTGAAACAGGCGCTGCGCGACATTCCGTCCGGACCGGTCATGGACCCGAAGGCGAAGCTGCGCGGGTTCCGTCCGAAGTCGGGCGAAGCCTACGGCCGGATCGAGGCGCCGAAGGGCGAACTCGGCTTTTATCTCATCAGCGACGGCACGGCCAATCCGTATCGTTATCGCGTGCGGCCGCCGAGTTTCATCAACCTGACCATCCTCGAGGACATGTGCCTGGGACACCGGATTGCGGACACCGTGGTCATCCTCGGCAGCGTGGACATTGTGCTGGGGGAGGTGGACCGGTGAAAAATACCGATTCGATGTTGAGCGTTGAATGTTGGATGTTGAATGTTTTCAATTTCCAGAACATCGAACATTCAACATCCAACATTCAACACCCAATGGATTAAACATGTTGGGCGAACAAATCATCAAAGGCATGGCGGTGACCGCCCGGAACTTTTTCGGGAGTTACGTCTCGAAGGACCGGCTCACCACCGTGCAATATCCCGAGGAACGTCTGACGCCCAAGGAAAACACCCGGCAGTTCCCGTTCCTGGTTTATGATGGTGACGACTGGCAAAAAGGGCTGCGCTGCGTGGCGTGCCAGATTTGCGAGAAGGAATGCCCACCCCAGTGCATTTACATCGTCAAAAGCAAGGACAAGAAGCCGGATTACAAGGGCCAGCTCCAGCTTTATCCCGCCACGTTTGACATCGATATTTCAGTGTGCATGAGCTGCCAGATTTGTGTCGAAGTCTGCCCGTTCGACTCCATCAAGATGGACACCGAGTTCGAATTGAGCACCGACGACCGCTTCGGCGGCTTGTTGTTGACGAAGGACAAGCTGGCCCGGTCAAATGAACATTACCGCCGGATCCATCCGTCGGAAGCGGCGGCGGTGGACGCGCATCTGGCCGAGGAAAAGGCCAAAGCGGAGGTCAAAGCCAGGGCCGCCGCCGAAGCCAGGGCCAAAGCCGCCCCGTCGGGTAAGCCCGTCTGATGATTTGTTTTGTTAAAAATGTTGTCTAATCAATCCCATCATCTGTTCTTGATTTGTGAAGAAAAATTGATGATGCTTGGGTTCAATTTCGCATCCCGGTGGTTGTATCATGTTTGAAGCGCTGGATCAGATTTTTGTCACGTTGAAGCACCAGGCGGTGGGATTTTTTCCCGTCGCCGGGCGCCCGTTTGTGTCCGCCCTGATTTCAATCTCGTTCATCCCGCTGGTGTTCGCCACGCTGTTCGCCTTCATAACAGTTTTTGAGCGCAAGGGCATCGGCCGCATCCAGAACCGCTACGGCCCCAATCGCGTCGGCATTCCGTTGACGAAGATCCGCCTGTGCGGCTTTGGCCAGTTCATACCGGATGGGATCAAATCGCTCACGAAGGAGGACGTGGTGCCGCGCGCGGCGGACAAGGTGGTGCATTTTCTCGCGCCGGTCGTCCTGCTCATCCCGGTGTTGCTGGCTTACGCGGTGCTGCCCATCGGTCGCAACATGACCGCCGTGGATTTTGACGCAGGGATGCTGTTTTTCTTTGCCGTGGGCGGGGCGGTGGAATTGTCCGTGTTCATGGCCGGCTGGTCGAGCCACAACAAATACTCGCTGCTGGGCGCCATGCG
>JBEKSU010000212.1:0-6568 GCA_049516755.1 Verrucomicrobiota bacterium
GGACATGCCTGGGATTCAATTCAATGGTCCGCTGATATTCGGTAATTGCCGCCTTAAAGTCCCGTTGCGCCTGCAACGCCTGGCCATATCGAAAATGGGCCTGGGCCGAATCCGGCACCAACCCCAGCGTCCGCTGATATTCCTTGATGGCTTCAGCAAGCTTGCCTTGAGCCGCCAGCACATTGGCCAGGTTGCCATGCGCATCGGCATAATCGGGCTTGATCTTGATGGCGCTGCGGTACTGTTCGACAGCTTCATCCAGCTGTCCTTGCACCCCGAATATTACACCCAGATTGTAATGCGGCTCGGCGTAATCAGGCTTGAGATCGATGGCTTTCCGGTATTGCGCGACGGCTTCGGCAATCTGACCTTTTTTGGCCAGTATGTTGGCGAGGTTGTTGTGCGCGTCGGCAAAGTCAGGCTTGAGC
This sequence comes from Verrucomicrobiota bacterium, assembly GCA_049516755.1. Classification (GTDB taxonomy): domain Bacteria; phylum Verrucomicrobiota; class Verrucomicrobiia; order Limisphaerales; family UBA11358; genus UBA11358. The sequence continues at coordinate 429 of JBEKSU010000212.1, forward strand.
TGGATGGTTTTTTGGAAAAGCGCCATCGCCTCATCCATCCGGCCTTGTTTGAGAAACACCGTGCCAAGATTGTAGTTGGCATCCGAGTAATCGGGATTGATTTCAAGGGCCATCTGGTAATGCTTGATCGCTTCGGCGGGCCGGCCTTGGGCCGCCAGCCAATAAGCCAGGTAATCATGGGCGAGGTGATTTCCCGAGGTGCAGGCGAGGGCGCGTCCCCACAACGATTCGTCATTCCGCCAATAAGTGGTCTGCCTCCACGCACAGAGCATTAAAACCACCACCACGATCGACGCCCCGGCACCCAGCACCTGGCAACGCCAGCGCCAGGAAACAGACAAATCCCTTATTGCCCACACCACCAGCAGATATATCCCGATCTGCGACAAATACGTAAACCGATCCGCCACCGGGGTGGAGCCCACCTGGATGAGCCCGATGACAGGCACCAACGTGCCCAGAAACCAAAACCAGCCTACGGCCAGATACGGCCTGGACCTCATACCCCATACCACCAGAACCGTAATCCCCGCCAGCAGCAAGACGCACAGCACGACAAGGTACATGGAGACTGCTGAGGAATACGGATACGGAACCGCCAATCCCTCCGGCCAGAATATGTCACGCAGGTAGGTCGCATAATTGATCGGTACTTTTGCCAGCCGTACCAGAAGCGGACTGTACTCTAGTGTCGTTACGGCTCCCAAATGCTCCTGCCCAACATATGTCACAACACTGGATATGCCGGCCAGCATCAACAGCGGAACCTTTTCCACCACCAAATGTCGGACTCTCGCCCCCCGCCACCCGTCACCCGCCACCCTCTCAAGCGGCCAGTAGTCCAGTAATAACAGCACGAACGGCAGCGTCACCAACATCGGCTTGCTCATCAACCCCAGCGCGTAACAAACTATCACCACCATATATCGCGCCCAACCGGGTTGGCGTACATACCGCAGATAAGCGCCCATCGTCAGCAACCAGAATAATGCGCTCAGCACGCTCTTGCGCTCCGCCACCCACGCCACCGTTTCCACATCCAATGGATGGATGGCAAATACCGCAGCCACAAAGGCGCAGGGCCACAGGACACCAACCGTTGGAGACGAAGCTTCCGCGCGAAAGCGCATCATCTGCCGCAGCACCAGAAACAACAGCACGGCATTCGCAGCATGTATGAGCACATTGGTCAGGTGGTGACCGCCGGCGTTCAATCCCCACAGCTGGCAATCCAGCATGTGCGAAAGCCACGTCACGGGATGCCAGTAGGCGAAAGACGAGGTGGTGAACGCCCAAACCATCCCGGTCAGTGTCAGGCCTTTTGTGACGTGCGTATTTTCATAGACATAGGAACCGTCATCGTAATCGACAAACTCGTACCGCGCGGTCTCGCCGAATACCACGAATACTGCCACCACCAGCAGAACGCACACGCCGATAACCGGGCCTTTTCCATTCTGACCTGCCGGATGTTTCTGTGATTGGGGAGCCGTCATGCCTTCCGGGTGATTTTGTCTCGGGGAACTGGCCGATTCCACCTTTTTTAGCCCTCAAAACAGATTTGTTATCTGCGAGAATTAGGGCGTACCCCCCAATTCCAGCTATCCCGCCCGTGAATCAGCGACCCGCCGGAGTGTTCTTCATCTCCAGCGCGCGAGCGAGGTTGCGTTGAGCCTCGGCGAAATCGGGGGCCAGCCGGACGGCTTCCTGAAATTGGCTGATCGCCTCGTCCACTTGGCCTTTCCGACCAAAACCTTTGCCAAGATTGTTGTAAGCTGCGGCGTAATGTGGCGCTAAGTGGATAGCTTCCCGGTACTGGCGAATGGCCTCGTCCGTCTTGCCTTTCATATCGAGTGCGACCCCGAGGCTGTTGTAAGCCTCGGCATAATCCGGTTTCAGACGGATGGCCTCTTGGAATTGACTAATCGCCTCGTCGATTTGGCCTTTCCGACCGAGGGCGATGCCCAGGTTGTTGTGGACGTCGGCATAATCCGGTTTTAGCTGGATGGCCTTTTGGAATTGACTAATCGCTGCGTCGATTTGGCCCTTCCGGCCGAGTGCTGTGCCTAGATTGTTATAGGCATCGGCAAAATCTGGTTTTATACGGACGGCTTCTTGGAATTGGCCTATCGCCTCGTCAATTTGCCCTTTCAGCCCCAAGGCGGTACCAAGATTGTTGTGCGCAAGATAATTATTCTCCGTAACTGCAAGCGCATGCCGGAAAAGTGATTCGCTGTCTTTCCAATACTCGATTTGTTGCCGCGCCAGCCCAAAGTATAGGACGATCGCCGCACAACCTGCCAATGGCAGCGCCGGCCCATAGTATCGCCAGCGCCGAATCAGTTCATAGCACCCCCAGACTGTCACGATCAGCACCCCAAGCGAGGGCACATAAGTAAAACGGTCAGCCATTGCCACTGCCCCTACTTGTATTAACCCGATCACCGGCACCAGCGTACCTACATACCATAACCATCCCATCAGCAAAAACGGATATCGCTGCCGCTCTGTAACAAACAAAGCTGTAACGCCCAGCAGTAATCCCGCCGCCAGTATTATCTGTCCCGCCGGCCAATGCCCGGGATGTGGATAGAAAATAGCCATATCTGTCGGCCAAAACAGTTTTCCCAGATAACAGCAGTAGGAAATCAGAGCGTTTTCACCGCGGGCACTGAACGACAGGTTTTCAACCCGCATTACAGCGCCATTATGTTGTTGCACCACATAGGTCACGACGCTCATTACTGCTGCCAATCCGAAGAAAGGAATTTTTTCCCAAACCAAACTTCGAATCTTGAGCTTTGAACCTTGAATCTTGAATCTTTGCAATGGCCAATAGTCCAGTAACAACATGACAAACGGCCACGTCACCAGCATTGGCTTGCTCATTAGCCCCAGCGTATATAACAACAACGTCCATAGATAATTAAGGGTGATTTTTCCTCCGCTCCGCTCCGTCATGCTATAGGGCCGATGGGTGGGAGCTGGAACAGCCGCTTCGATATTCGATTCTCCTCTTTGATCGCTCGACTGCTCTTGCGCATATTGTGCGTAAAACAGTAACGACAACAATCCGAAGCACGTGCTCAACACATCTTTCCGTTCCGTCACCCACGCCACCGATTCCACATGTAACGGATGCAGCCCAAATATCGCCGCCGCAACAAGGCTGCGCCATACCGCTCCGGTCAGGTTGCGCAACAATACAAAAACCAGTACGGTGTTGACCGCGTGCAGCAACACATTAATCAGGTGGTGACCCAACGGGTTCAAATCAAAGAGTTGGCAACCCAACATGTGCGATAACCACATCACCGGCGCCCAATACGCCGCCTGATCTGTGTTACAAAACGCCCATTTTATACCTCCCCAAGTCAATCCACCTTGAACATGGACATTCTCGGTAACATAGACGTTGTCATCGTAATTGACAAAGTCACATTGCATCGCGGGCCAATACAGTACCAATGTCATTAACGCCAGCAAAGCCGCCAGCAGCCATATCGGAAATCGTATCCCTACAATAGGCGGGGCGGAAACACGCGCTGGGACAGGGCTGGACTTTGTCTGGAGACGGAGCATGGATTTGGCTCAAATTACCAGCCAGAAGGGAATGTGCACGCCCATTTTGCAATCGGGATGGCGGCATTCCGACATGATTGCCCACGCCGATTTGAGCGTATTGATCTTTTCACGGTGGTCAAACGACGAGATAAATCCAAATCCGCTTGGGATTGAATTAGCGGCCCGCCGGAGCGTTCTTGATCTCCAGCGTGCGAGCGAGGTTGCGTTGAGCCTCGGCAAAGTCGGGATTCAGCCGGACGGCTTCCTGAAATTGGCTGATCGCCTCGTCCATTTGGCCTTTCCGGCCGAGGGCTTTGCCAAGGTTATTGTAGGCCTCGGCGTAATCGGGCGCCAAGCGAATGGCTTCCAAGTACTGGCGGATTGCCTCATCCGTTTGTCCTTTCATGTCGAGTGCGACCCCGAGGCTGTTGTAGGCCTCGGCGTAATCCGGTTTAAGACGGATGGCCTCTTGGAATTGACTAATCGCCTCGTCGATATGGCCCTTCCGACCGAGGGCGATGCCAAGGTTGTTGTGGGCGTCGGCGTGACCCGGTTTCAGGCGAATGGCTGCCCGATATTGACTGATCGCCTCGTCTATCTGGCCTTTCCGGCCGAGGGCGGTGCCAAGGTTGTAGTAGGCATCGGCGTAAGCGGGCTCCAACCGGATGGTTTCCTGGAATTGGGCGATCGCCTCGTCGATCCGGTCTGTCTTGAGAAAGACGGTACCGAGGCTGTAGTGAGCTTCGATGATGCGGGGGTTGATTTCCAAACTTTTTTGGATACAGGAAATTGCCGCGTCATCTTCTCCCTTGTCAGTCAAGAGAACCCCGAGATTGAGGTAAGCGGTGAAAGCATTGGGATTTCTGGCGATGGTCGTCCGCCAGAGGGTTTCGCTGTCGGCATACATCCCGCATTGCTGCCAGGTCAACAAACCCAATACCAACAGGAACATTCCTCCGAGCCCCGGCACCAATAACGGTTTGTCTGGCAGATTAAAACCGAAGGCGGCGGTCATACCCGCCGCCGCCAGCGTCAGCAGACCGATGGCGGCAAAATACTGGAAGTGATCGGCTACGAAGGAATAGCGGAAGGGGAAAACATTAATAAATCCCAAGGCCGGTGACAATGTGACCATAAAGAACAATACCGCCACCAGCGGCCCCTTCCCAAGGCGTTGTCGTAAACACCACAAGGCGACGACCACCGCCAAGAGCGTAAAAACGAACAAATACGACCAGGTCTTGCCGGCGTCAATCTGCCAGCGCGGATAAAGGAAGATGAGCGGATGTGGCCATAACAGCTTGCCCGCGTAAAACCACAGCGCCCGCCCCGCCAGCAAACAACGCTGGACGAACGACAGCGCCCAGTCATCTCCGCTGGCCCCCACGTGGACTTTCTCCAGCCACGCAGTCGTAAACCCCAGCGTAGCTCCCAGCACGAACATCGGTGCCAGCGCCAGCAAGTCCCGCTTCTCAATCCGGCCCATCTTCCACCATACCAAAAGCAAGAGCCCCGCCGGCAGGGTGCATGCCACCGTCTTGCTCAACAAAGCGCAGAGAAACAGCACGAGTACCAATGGGTAAAACCGCCAGTTCGGCGCTAACGCCGTCTCCCCGTTCGCCAATGGCCGGAACCGCAGGTACGCCAGCACGGCCAGTAGATAGAACAGTCCGGAGAGCACATTCTTGCGCTCCGTCACCCATGCCACCGACTCCACCATGACCGGATGAAGGGCAAAAATCGCCGCGGCCCACCACGCGCACCGAATCTGCAATCGCCGCAACACCAGCCAGAGGAGAATCGCATTTGAAGCATGCAACAGAATGTTGACCAGATGATACCCGAAGGGCTGTAACTCCCAGAGATGATATTCCACCCAGAAGCTGCTAAAGACCAGCGGGTAATACTGCGGGGAAGCCTCGGGCTTGAGCCAGATTGTTTCCAACCCTCTCAGAGATTGGATCGTCGGGTTTTTAGTCACATAAAAATCGTCGTCCCAGATAAACCCGGCATGCAAAGCCGGCCAGTAAGCTAAAAGCGTGGCGGCCACCAGCAACAAACCCAGGAGCCAAGGCCGGCTTCGGACAGATCGCAGAAATCCTGCCACTTCATTTGCCCCCGGAGCCCGGGACATTTTTGACATGTGAAGAGGCATATTTTGCCGCGCAACTGGTTCGTCAATTCGTTGATCCGTTTGCCGTTTCACAAACTACAGCGTAGGACTCAACTTAACACCAATCAAGCGTTCCATATCAAACCCGGCACTGCGCCATTCCGGCAAGTCCCCTTACGCACAACGCAAATGGTGACTAGGGGTTTTCATGGTAAGGGATATTGGCTCCATAAAGCTTGAGCCGGGCTTGGATGGCCTCCGCCAAGGGCTTATTGTTCTGCGTGGCAGGGAAATTCAATGCTCGTTTCGCCGTCTCGACCGCTTCCGCATATCGCCCCGCCTCCGCATACGCCGCCGCCAGCGTGTCCAGCACCTGCGGCGATTCGGCCCCGGCAAGCTGCTCCGCCTGTTGCACCAGTTCCATCGCCTTGGCACCGTTGCGAATGGATGCCTCAGGACTGGT
>JBEKSU010000213.1:0-6525 GCA_049516755.1 Verrucomicrobiota bacterium
CGTCGGGGCCCGCCTGTTGCGCGTGGGGGACGCCGCCGGGTTCATGGACCCGATTTTTTCCGCCGGGGTTTTTCTCGCCATGTGGTCGGGAAAAATCGCCTCCGAGGTCGTCCAAAAATCGCTCGCGCAAGGCAAACCGAACCGCCGATTGTTCGCCAGATATGAAAAGCGCGTCCGCAAGGGCCTGATGTTTTACTGGCACGTCGTGGAAAATTATTACACCACGCCATTCATGGAATTGTTTTTGCAACCCCGCAACCACCATGATCTGCCCTCTGCCGTGAATGCCGTGCTGGCGGGCGAACTCGAAGGCGGCTGGAATCTGCGCTGGCGGCTGAAATACTTTTTCCTGCTCGTCAAACTTCAGAAACGCTGGCCGCTCGTGCCGCATATTTCCTTCGCGCCCCGCCGCGCCAGGGAAGTCAAAACTTCCACCAAAGTTTGAAATGGCCCTCCGGAATCGTTCCATCTTCATTTTTCTCGCGCTGGGGCTGATGTCCGGTCCGGGTTGCCGCACGGCCAATCCGTTGCCGCCGGCGGACCTTTCCGCGCCCGGCTGGCGCGTCCAGCAGGGCCAGGCCGTCTGGAAACCTTCAGCCCGCCGCCCCGAACTCGCCGGCGATCTGTTGCTGGCGACCAATGCGAACGGGAATGTCTTCATCCAGTTTTCGAAAATGCCTTTCCCGCTGGCAACCGCGCAACTTTCCGGCGGCCAATGGCAGATTGAATTTGGCGCGGACAGGTTTTCGTGGCGGGGACGCGGCACGCCGCCGGACCGTTTCGCCTGGTTTCAATTGCCCCGCGCGCTTCTCGACGCCGGTATTGGCGGCAATTGGAAATTCTCAACGCCGGCCCCTCATTCGTGGCGCCTGGAAAATCCGCACACCGGCGAAATTTTGGAGGGCCTGTTTTTCCCATGAATATCAGTTGGAGTTCAAGCTTCAGCTTGTTCCGTGGCACGCTAAAGCGTGAACTCCAACGCCGCTCCATCGGAACAGGAGTTTTCCCATGAAACGCCGCTGGTTTCACTGGTGGTGGCTTCTGCTGCTCGTTCCGATCATCCTCGGGCTCGCGCGATTGCATTTTGATGTCGAGATGCTCGACCTGCTGCCCGCGAATGTCCCCGCCGTTCAAGGGCTCAAACTGTTTCAGCAACATTTCACCAATGCGCGTGAACTCATCGTCACCGTCCACGCACCGGATCGCGAAACCGCCGAATCGGCTGCGAAATCCATCGCCGACCATTTGTCGGACGATACCAACCTGGTCGCCGAGGCCACCTGGCAACCGCCCTGGCTCGAACATCCCGGTCAAACGGCCGAACTCATCGCTTATCTCTGGCTCAACCAGCCGCCGGAAGCGTTTGCCGGTCTGGCGGAGCGACTTTCGGAAACCAATCTCGCCCGGGTGCTCGCCACGACGCGCGACGAGCTGGCCACCACGCTTTCGCCGGATGAAATCGCGCGGTTGAGTTACGATCCGTTCGGCCTGACCCGCCTGCCCGAAAATGTCGCCGGGACGGTTTCCGGTTTTGGGTCCGGACAGGAACTGTTCACCTCTGCCGACGGCACGTTCCGGGTTATTTTCGTCAAATCCCGGCGGGGGTTGAACGGTTACCGCGAATGCACCGACTGGTTCAATGCCGTGAAGCAAAGCGTCAACGCCGCGTTGACGCCCGCGGATGGGATAAAAATCGGCTACACGGGCCGGCCCGCGTTCGTCGCGGAAATATCCGGCAGCATGAAACACGACATCATCCTGTCCGTCGGCGGGACGTCATGCATCATCGCGATTCTATTCTGGCTCGCCCACCGCCGCATCAAGCCGGTGCTCTGGTTGCTGACGTTGCTGGCGCTGATCCTGGCTGCGACGCTCGCGCTCGGCGGTTTGGTTTTCGGCGCGATCAATGTCATCAGCATGGGTTTTGCGGCGATACTGCTCGGCCTCGCGGTGGATTATGCCGTCGTGCATTATCAGGAGGCGCTCGCGCATCCGGACCGGTCCATTCCGGAAATCCGCCGCGCCATCGCCCCCAGCATCTTTTGGGCGGCGGTCACCACCATTTCGGCCTTTCTGGTTTTGAACTTTGGCGGATTGCCCGGCCTCGCCCAGCTCGGCTCGCTCGTCGGCATTGGTGTCGCTCTCTCGGCCGGGGTGATGATTTTTGCGTTTCTGCCGCCGTTGTTTCCGGGCCGGATGCAGCCGCAACCCAATCAGATCGTCGCGGAACCTGAAATCCAATCCGCCGCGCCGCTCAATCCCCGCCGCCGAAATGCCGTCTTCGCGGTCACGGCAGTTTTAATTTTGCTCTGCGGCGCAGTTTTGTTTTCCGGCCTGCCAAAAATGGATGCGAGCGCGAATGCCCTGCGACCGCGCAACAGCCAGGCTTACGCAACGCTCGATGCGATCAAGGCCCATCTGGGGCAAAAACGCGAGCCGCTCTGGCTGATCGTTTCCGGCCGCGACGAAAGTGACGTCGCCAAAAAGCTCGACGCCGTTCTGCCGGCACTCAATACCGCGGTTTCCAACCAAACCCTCTCCGGCTTCACGCTGCCCAACGCGCTGTGGCCGCGACCCGGATTTCAATCAGCCAATCGCGGGAATGCGCAACGGCTCGCCGCCGAGGGCGAGGCGCTGCGGGCCGCCGCTTTGACCAATGGCTTTTCCGAGGCGGCCTTCGGTCTGGCCAAAAACATTCTGGAAACCTGGCAACGGGCCGCCACGGCCACGAATGTTTTCTGGCCGACGAATCCGCTTTGCTCGTGGATATTCGAAAAACTGGCGGTCCATGAACCGCAAAACTTTTTCGCCGTCGGCTTCCTTTATCCGTCAACAAACGCAACTTCATTTGCCCGGCTCGATTCGCAATTGCCGCGCGACGGCGTCTGGCTTTCGGGCTGGGAACTGCTCGGCGGAACGGTTCTGGCCGCCGTCAAAAAAAATCTCTGGAAACTGTTGCTGCCGATGGCCGGCCTCATTTTGCTTTCGCTCGGTCTGGCCTTCCGGCGGTTCACCGAGCTTTTTTTCAGCCTTGGCATTTTGATGTTGAGCGGATTGTGCCTGCTGGCCGTGATGAAAACCTGCGGCTGGCAATGGAATCTGCTCAACCTCATGGCCCTGCCGCTGATTCTCGGCACGGGCGTGGACTACAGCATTTTCATGCAGCTCACGCTGCGCCGTTGTCACGGTGATCTGCAGCTGGCGCATCGCTCGGTCGGCCGGGCGCTGCTGCTCTGCGGCGGCACGGCGATGGCCGGTTTCGGTTCGCTCGGCATGTCGAGCAACGCGGGCATGTCGAGCCTTGGCCAGGTCTGCGCCGTCGGCATCGGGAGCAACATGCTGATCTCGGTTTTTCTGCTGCCCATCTGGTGGCGGGTCTTTAGCCCAAGGTCCAAAGTTCAATGTCCAATGTCTCCCGTTACGACCCCGTCCTCGCTTTACGGTGCGCGCTGCTGGCAGATCGGCCTGACGTTGACGCGATTTTTGCCCAAAGCGTTTGGGGTCGCGCTCGCAAAATGTTCCGCCGCGATTTACTGGCGGGTGGCCGCGCACCGCCGTGAGATTGTGATTCAAAATCTGTTGCCCGTTTTGAACGACCGCCAGCCGGCCGTGCGGGCCGCGCGCGAATTGTTCACGGAATTTACGCTCAAGCTTGCCGACCTCTGGCGCTATGAAAGCGGTGGCGCATTTGACCGATGGCCGGGCGACTGGAACGGCTGGGAACATTTCACCGCCGCCCATGCGCGCGGCAGGGGCGTGCTGCTCGTTACGCCGCACCTGGGCAATTGGGAATTCGGCGGGGTGTTTCTCATCGAACATGGCTACAAACTGCTCGTGCTCACGCAGCCCGAGCCCGACCCGCGCCTGACGGAACTGCGCCAGGTTTCCCGCACCCGCCGGGGCGTCGAAACCCTGGTCGTCGGCCAGGACGCATTCGCGTTTGTAGAAATCATCAAGCGATTGCAGGCAGGTGCGACCGTCGCGCTGCTGGTGGATCGCCCGCCCGCGCCGACGGCGGTGAACGTTGATCTGTTCGGCAAGCCGTTTCCCGCCTCCATCGCCGCCGCCGAACTGGCGCGCGCTTCCGGTTGCGCGATTGTTCCCGCCTACATCGTCCGCCAGCGCGGCGGTTATCTCGCGCACATTTTGCCGGAAATCACCTATGACCGCGCGGCGATCGGCAACCGCACGGCCCGCATCCAGTTGACGCAGAAAATCCTGCGTGCGTTCGAACCGGCCATCCGGCAGCATCTCACGCAATGGTTTCATTTCGTCCCGATCTGGCCGGACGAAAAACCGGAATGAAAATGCTCCGACAACTTCTTTTCGCGCTCGGAATTCTTTCCGCGCTGCAAAACACCCGGGCCGATGAAACCGGTTCCGTGCTGGATGCGTGGTTCGCCGCGCAAGCCAGCGTTCACACCTGGTCGGCGGATTTTGTCCAGACGCGCGCGCTCAAAACCCTGACCCGGCCGCTCGTCGCCAGCGGCCACATCTCCTTTGCGGCGCCCAATGACTTTCGCTGGGAGCTCGGCCGGCCGGCGCAAACCATCGCGCTGCGGCATGGCGACGAAATGTTCGTGATTTACCCGCGATTGAAGCGCGCGGAGCGTTATCCGCTCGGGGCCGGCACGCCGGCCGAATGGCGTGACACCATGTCGCTGCTGCAGGCCGGTTTTCCGCACGACCGCAAGGAATTCGAGGCGCAGTTTAAGCTTCTGTCGCTGGTGGAAACCAACGGCGCGTGGCAGCTCTCCCTCCAGCCGAAAAGCGTCTTCGCGCGGCGGATGATGCCGGAGTTGCGCCTCGGCCTGGCGACGAATGATTTTTCGCTGGCCAGCACCGAACTGGTTTTTGTGGACGGTTCGCGGATGCGGAACGATTTTACCAACGCCGTCTTGAATCCGGCGCTGGATGAAAAGCTGTTTGAGTGGAGTCCACCCGCAGATTTCAAAGTCACTGAACCATTCAAACGGTAGGGCGGTGCTGCTGCGCCGCCCTGATATTTGGGCTGCGCAGCAACGCAGCCCGGCCAAAAATAATGAACGACCTTGTCACAGCACTGAAGCTTCTGCCGCACGGCGCGGAATTCCGGTTCCTCGACCGGCTGACAAAATTGGACGGCGGAAAAAGCGGCGAAGGCGAATACCAGGTCCGCAGCGACGAACCGTTTCTGCGCGGCCATTTTCCCGGCGAACCGATTTTTCCCGGTGTCCTGCTCGTCGAGGCGGCGGCGCAGCTGGCGGGTGTCGTGGCGCAAAGTGATCCGAAAATCCCGCCGCTCGCCGGACTAAAACTCACCGCGCTGCGAAACGTCAAAATTCTCGGCACCGCCAAACCCGGCGAAATCATCCAGCTCGAAGCGTGCGTCACGGGACGACTCGGCAATCTGGTCCAGGTGCAGGCAACGGCCCGCGTCGCGGGTGAAATGGTCCTGAAGGCGGAATTGACTTTGAGCGGGAGCTGACACCGTTACCTTCCCCAAGGAGAAGGAGAATCGTTCTCCGTCTGCTTGGAAATACGGGCGACTGGATTGGCCGGACGGTCATCCGCAAAATCGGAATCGGCAAGCGGGTATTTCCTCTCCTGGGGGAGAGGACAAAAGGTGAGGGCGAGCGTACAACAAAAATTTCATCCGCCTGGTGCGGGATGAGTTGGTTTCAACTTGGATGCGACTTCTGGTTCTTACCGTGAAGCGGTGTGAACGCCGCGTTCCGAAAGAAACCGCCGCCTCCATTCCGCACGCGAAACTTTCCCGCGGGCGTTGGCCGAAAGTGATTCAACAAAACGCCATTCGCGCGGAACCTGCCAGGCGGGCAGCGTTTGCAGCAAAAAATGTCTCAATTCCTTTTCTTTCGCGCCGGCCACGATGACCGCGACGATGATTTCCATCCGTTCCGCGTCGCGGCTCGGCGCGCCAAAAACCAGACACTCGCGGACCTGCGGATGCGCGAGCAACGCGCGCTCGACGGTTTCCGGCGACACTTTGCGTCCGGCCACGTTGATCTGGTCGCCCAGCCGTCCGCACAATAAAACCGAACCGTCCTTCAGTTCCGCCAGATCGCTCGTGTGAAAAATCCCGCCACCGAGCGAATCCAATCTGTCCGGCCAATAAGTTTCAGCCACGGCGCGGCTGCGAACCACCAGACAGCCCTGCTCGTTGAGCGACAACTGGACATTTTGCATTGGCGTTCCGACAAACGCGGCGTCCGTGCGCGGCGATTCACCGGCGTCATAGGCGATGCCGCCGCATTCGGAAGCGCCGTAAAAATTATGGATTTTGAGTCCGCCGGATTTGAAAACGGCCTGCTCCAAATCCACCGCCAGGGGCGCGCCGGCGGAAATTGCGAGTCGCACACTGGACGGAATTGCCTTCGCCTCGTGCCACGCGCGCCACATCGCCGGGACGGCGGCGAGCGTGACGGCCGGTTCGTTTTCAGCCGCGCGGCGGATGATTTCCGGCAACGGCACGGGCGCAAGAATCAGCGGGATGCCGTGCAGCAGCAGCGGCAGCACCAGATTGGA
>JBEKSU010000214.1:0-6468 GCA_049516755.1 Verrucomicrobiota bacterium
CCGGCGCGGCGGGCTGGCCGATGGCTGCGAAACGCGCCAGGTTGGAGACCGGCGCGCCACCGCGCCAGACGACCATGATTTTATATTGACCCGCCGCTTCGCTCTGGATTTCCATGCGCGGCAAGCCAATCACGTCTTCAACCCGGCTCCATTTCGCCGGCCGGCCGTTGACCGTCATGCTGGCGATATCGTCGCGCAACGCCGGGATTTGCAGGCGCAACGCCATCGGCTTCGGGAATTTTAGATCGATGGAAAACGTTTCGGTCAAGCCGTCGCGGCGGAATGAAAAAATAAAATCCGGGTGCCGGATGGTCGCGTGATCCCAGCCCGCCGGGAAACCGGGCACAATTTTCAATTCACCCGCCAGCGCGTCCGGTCGCACGCCGAAAAGTCCCTCCACCAGGGCGCGCGAGGTGATGCCGATGGCGTCGCCGAAGTCGCGTTGCGCCTCGCCGCGCGCCATGTCGAACCCGGTGGTCATGCCCAGATTGCCGGGGCACAAACCCAGATACATGCTGTCGAGCAAACAGCCTTTGAACAGCGAAAACGCCGCGTCCGGCCGGTTGGCCTGCCAGAACGCCAGCGACGTGTGGGCGGCTTCGGCCATGACCACGTTGTTGAGCGACCACAGGCAGGGCATCCAGCTCGTTGTCGGCAGCGTGAATAAATTTTCTTTCGTGGCAGCCGACGTAAGGAGGCTCTGATCAACACCGGCTTTCGTCGCGTGCGCGCGATTTGTCGGAATGTCAGCACTTGAATTCAAAGCCTCGTTACCTCGGCTCCTACTGGAAATTTGGATGGGGATATGCGCGATGTTGGTGTCCACCCAACGCGACATCTGCCAGGCTTCGAACGGCGTCGGCACCCCGGAATCCAGCGTGTGATAAAACGTCCACAGTCCGGCGTTGCGATGCGCGAGCTGCAGCCCGAGATAATCCCTGGATTCGGCAAAAGTGCCCTCGTCGGCCAGCCAGAGATATTTCTGCATCGCCTTTTGAATCAACCCGGCTTCCTGTTCGTAAGGCGCGGGGTCCTCGCCGATCAATTTTGCAACGCGCGCGGCCATTTTATTGTGCCAGCAATTGTAAGCGGACGCGCAGGTCACGCCGCCGCCGTTGTAGTTCAGGTTGTCGCTCGCCCAAATCGCGGCGTAAGCTTCGTACAGCGGCAATGGGTCCGGTCCGAACTCACGGCGGAACAACCGGCGTTCCCAGGCGAGGTGACGCTTGATCACCGGCCACGCCCACCGGGCGTAATCCAAATCGCCCGTCCAGAGCAAATGTCGGAAGAATGCATCCACCCCTGCCAGGTTCATGTCGTAGTGCGAGTTCGTCAGGTCGCCGTTGGAATGCAACGCGGTTTCGTTGCGCGCGAGATTTGAATCGGTGTCGGCCGGCGGAATATTTTCCGGGATGGCGTTCGTGTTCTGTTCTTTGGCAAAACCGGCGAAGTGCTTTGCCGTGCGGTCATGCCAGCCGAGCGCGTCGCCCACATACGGCCCGCGCCACCCGAGCAACCGGAACCGCCACGCGACCGCGCCATGCATGAACGACTGTTGCTGCTGGTCCCAGATTGCGTCGCCGGCCACGCACAACGCGGCGGCGGCGGCGTTGATGAACGGGTCCGGTGTATCCACGACAATCTGCTCCGCAATGGCGCGGCGATGAACCTCGGCGGCGGCGAATATTTTGGGGAGATCGTCCGCCCCAATCGCCGGCTGGCCGTTGTCGGATTGCTGCAACGCAAAATAAACCGGCCGAGCGGAATGGATTTCCGCCTGTCCGACGACGACCGGCAGCCCATTTGTTTTGCCAGCCGACGCCAGCAGCCCGGGCGGGTTTGCCCACTGGTTAGCATCGGCAACGGCGAACTTCGCCCCGGCGGACGCGACCCCGGCAATGGTTGCGACCTGGCTGCGGAGAATAAACGTGTTCGACGCAATTGAAAATTCGTTGCTCTGGCATTGCTCCGGCCGGAGCTGGAAAAACCGGTTCACGGGTTCACGCTCGCAGCCGATATCGCCGCCACGCCTGCCTTTCATGCCGTTCGCGCCGCCGAAGGCCCACACCAACCCGACAGAAGCGGTTGCGCCGCGCAATTCGGCCCGCGCGACAAGTCCTTTGGTTTCGCTCAGCGGCAACACGGCCAGGTCCAATTCACCGTCACCGAGCAGCGGATCGTGGATTTCGTAAAGCATCGAGCCGGGCCGGTAGCGCGCGACGATTTTTTCCGCGTCATTCAGCCACTTCACGCCGGCGGCGGTCTTGATGCCGAAGCGCAGGTTGCCGCCGCGTCCGGGCAGGTAGAGTGAAAATTCCGGCTTGTCGCCGCCATCGACGCGGAACGCGGAGTTCAGGCAATAGAGCGGCCGGTTGAAAAACTCCGTGCCGTTGGTGATGACAAAATCTGTTCCGTCCGGGTGGTAACGCAGCGACCGGTCGGTTTGGCCCTCATAATTGCCCTTGGGCCGGTAGATCCATTCCGGCGGATTGGCATCCGCCCCGGGCCCGGCACCCGTCGCCGACAGTGCTCCCAGCAACAAGACAACAAGTGTTGATTGTATTTTGCGATGCAACATGTGTCCGTTCCGGTTTGCGCTGATGTTGCCGCAGGCAGCACCGTAACGCAAACCCCATGGCATGGGGGTGGAAAGCTGCTTTAAGTTCAGGTTGGCTTCGGAGTCTGATTTTTGACGGCTGGTTTGCCTGAACACTGTTGGCAAAACAAGTGGCGCACCCATCAGGAGTTGAACCTGAAACCTGCTGATCCGTAGTCAGCCGCTCTATCCAATTGAGCTATGGGTGCGTAACCATTGATTCTATTGAATATTAAACGCATTTTAACCCTCACAAACTTGACGTTTCTATACTGTTGTTCTATACTGTTTGCATGACGACAAGCACAATAGAACTCAAACAAGAATCGCAATGGCAAAAAACACCTGTCGCTAATCTTGTCCGCAATACAGCGTCGGGGATTTATTATGCCAGAGTCCGAATTAAGGGCAAGTTGATTTGGAAATCCTTGAAGGCTGACACCCTCTCGGTAGCAAAGCTGCGGCTGGGAGATTTTCTTAAACAGGAGAATAAACGGGTAGAAATTACCGAGGCGGCGGAGCGCGGAAGAATGACATTTGGCGATGCGCTTGGCTCCCATGATTGCGGCCACTTGTGCAGCGGCAAACTTCTATAATAGCTCCGTTCCTGACCCGAAAAACTGGATGGTTTCCGCCTTGATTGCCAAGTGGGGCATTGACCAGCTTAACAAAAATGGCGTGTCGGTCATCATGGGCAAGGACACGGTTCAATTTGTCAAACAGCCCAATGGAACCTTCACCCCGCCCGCGAATTGCTCCATGACGCTCGCTCAAAATGGTTCGGCTTACAGCCTTTCCCTGCGTCATGGCAACACGTTTCAGTTCGATGCCCTTGGACGCCTGACCAACATTGTTGACCAATACAGCCAGTCAGTGACGTTGACCTACAATACCAGCAATTTGGTCAGCACCGTCACGGACTGGAAAAAGAATCGCACGCTCACTTTCGGCTATACCGGAAGCCAGTTGACTTCTGTAACTGACAACAGCAGTCCCCCCCGTTCGATTTCTTACGGCTATACGTCCGGCGATCTTACCTCATTCATGGATGCCGAAGGCAAGACCACCACCTACACTTACGGCACCAATCATCTAATCACCGCCACGATTGACGCCGCCAGCAGACTTGTCGTCAGCAATCTCTACGATGCGCTCGGCCATGTGACGACGCAATACACCCAGGGCGACACCAACAAGGCTTGGAAAATCTTCTGGTCAGGCTGGCAGAGCATTGAACAAGACCCGGTCGGCAGTCAGCGGATATATTCGTATGACAACCAATCCCGCGTCACCAGTTTGCGGGACGCTCTTGGCAATCTTTCGCAGACATTTTACGACGGTCAAAATCATGTTGTGGCGACTATTTCACCGTTGAATGAAACCAATCAGTCTGCTTATGACGGCAACCAGAACTTAATTTATTCGATTGATGCGCTTGGTTTCACCAACCAATTCGTTTATGACAATCAAAATAATTTGATTCTCTCCGTGGACGCACGCGGCAACGACGTATCGTGCCGGGACGAATGACACGCCGTTTTTGTTCAATGGTAGATATGGCGTTCAGACGGACAACAATGGCTTGCTTTACATGCAGGCGCGGTATTACAACCCTTACCTTTGCCGGTTTGTCTCGCAAGATCCGTCTGGATTTTCGGGCGGATTAAACTGGTTTGCTTATGCCAATGGAAATCCGGTGAGCTACCTTGACCCGTTTGGATTGAACGCGGGAACGACAGGTGATTCAAGTTGGACTTGGATGGGACTCTATAACAGCATCGCATCAGCCGTTGTGCCGGGACAAGTCGCGTGGAATAACGCTATGTCCGCATGGCAGGCAGGAAATTATGGCACCGCCGCAATGGATACTGCGAACATGATCGGCCAGCAAGCGCTTTTTGTGCTAACATTGGGAGGTTCTAGCGCGGCTACTCCAACACTTAATGCCGCAGAGGACGCCACGTCATTGACTACTCCATTATACAATTCATCTACCAGAGCATTTTGGACTGGCGAAACAACTGGACTTCCGGCAGCCCAAGCTTCTGGTGCCAGTATATTACAGTTATCGCCAGAGGCGCAGGCTGCATTTGATGCTGGAAATCCGGCGCTGATGATTATGGAGTCAACGGCTTGGGCGCAGGGCGCTGTCGGAGAGAATGCCGCTGTATTTTTAGGCAATGGAGCCGGCCGCACATTTTGGAGCGCTGAATTCCCGCAGTTGATGAACAATCTTAATAATGGAAGTCTAAACCAGATTATTTTCCATTTCTAATTATATGAATCCAATGCCAAACTATAAGGTAAGTGTGGGTCAAATCGCGAGGACCCTTCTTTATGAAGATTCCCAAGGAACTATTTGTTTCTGCTTTGACATCGAAAAGTCTAAAGAACCAATTAAAGAAGAATGGACTGTTTTTTTAGGGCGGCAAGCCCCCACAGGTGACGGCAAGCAAGTCATAAATCCAGTTGAATCTCAACGTGCGCGAATTGATTTAGCCTTTGAAAGAGCCAAAGAATATCTTTTATCGCGTGGCTACCGAGTTGAACTTGATGAGTGAAGAATTCAAAAAGACAGGGCCAAGCACAGCGGCCAGTGAAAACGGCTTCACCGTGGAGGTGAAAATCGCTGGCGGAGTTTTATATCATGATGCCAACGGAGATTTTATTATTAGTTCCGAATGGCTGGTAGAACGCCCGAAAATGGGAATTATTTTATATAAAGGGGCGTTAGGAAACAATGGTTTTGAAAAAATGGAGGCAACTCTTATTGATAGCATATTTTCCAATGCCATGAGGGCGTTAGAATACCTTGGCTATCGGGTTGAAATATGGTTGTCACCATCGGGTTGAAATCCTCAACTGCTTAACCCATAAATTCCATGTGAACATTGAAGAGGGCATCGCAATAATCTGGAAATGAACCTACTTTGAGCAATACAATCAAGATTTTAGAGTTTGGATCACTGCTAATCGAGAGCCCGGCTAACGAGAATGAAGACCAGTTTCGCGTTTATGTAACAGAGTTGCTTGCTGGCATATATGGACAATTGCCAGAATGGTTAAAATTTAAGGTTGGCCGTCGGTTTGAACGACATGGCATATTTTTTCGAGAGTTTTTGTGTCCGGCTGGCAGTGTAGATGGCCAAATCCAATTACGCGCCCAACAAGCCGGGGGCATTTCTCGTGTCATTATTTTGCGGGGGACACGTTCTGGAACACCGCATTGCAGTGAGATACGTTCTGGCCTTGAGATTGATATTGATTGCGGAGAATTGCGGCCAGCTTAACTGTTACGAACCTTTTTGCCATCGTAAAACTTGCCGAACTGCCGTCATAAGATTTTTCGGTGTTTGACCGCACTGGTATCGTAATTTGCAGCCAAATAACCGCGCTCTTTATGACGCGGCTGGTTCATTTTTGGATTTTCAAACGACCGGGGAATTTCTCACCACATTAGCATCGTAAGTGACCGCTGCTCCGTCGGCTTGCCGCACTGGCATCGTAAGGCCGGGATTTTGCCGTTGCACCAGCTTTTGGCCGAACTGGCGTCGTAGCGTTATGACGCCAGTGGCATTTTATTATTTGTCAACCGGCTTGGTGATGATGATGGACGAAACATAAATCGCGTTGCGTTCAAGTTCGGCATAGCGTTTTGGCAGAATACAAACGGCGGCAAGTGTGTTCCCTCGCAGATAGTCGGCGATCAGGCCAGCCGCTCTATCCAATTGAGCTATGGGTGCACCAAAAAGGAGTTGTAAGTTACGTATCGGGAGCCGTCGGTGCAAGGAATTTCCCCCCGGCTGACGCTGCTCGCGCAGCGAAGCGAGAATGGAGGATTGGGGATGGAGCATGGAAAAGACGCCGCGCCT
>JBEKSU010000215.1:0-8044 GCA_049516755.1 Verrucomicrobiota bacterium
GTTTCGCTTTGAACCAGCTTGATGTCAGGCTCGCCCGTTACTGGTCTTATCAGGATTTGCATTGTGCCGTCGCCAAGGTCACTTGCTGAAAACCAGCCGAAACCGGCCTCTCGTTTTCTGTTTCTGGTTAGCTCGTACTCGACGGTCTTGCCGTCCAAGTCAATCGCCGGTCGCGCACACGTTACTCTGTGCTCGGCATCTACATCCGCCTTGCGGGGCCGGTGCCAGTAAGGACTTTTGCATTTGGGACAAGTTTGTGGCTGTTGATCCAGTTCCCTCGGCAACCATTCATGGCCGCAGCGTTCGCACCGAAACCCCAATAAATGCACTTTTGGCATAAAATTAGGCTACACCCAAAAGAGTTACCTGTAAAGCATATTCTTAAAAAGAACATTTTCCTGTTGACCTTGTATGTTCTGTATGCCATATTCTCAATAAGAATATGAATACGACCAATGTGAAAGTTGACCCCCGGCAGATACGCGGCGTGCTGATCGCCGTTTCCGCTAAATTGATTCAACGCAGAAAGGAGTGGATTGTACCCTCCCAGTCCAACAAAGGCCGCTACACGGTCAATCTGGACGCAGAGAAGCCCACATGTAGCTGTCCCGACCATCAGACCCGTGGCTGTAAGTGTAAACATATTTTCGCCGTGGAACACTTCGTTGAGCACCAGCAAAACGGTGACGGCACGGCCACAGTAACCGAAGCACTCAGAGTCACGGCCACCAAGCGGACAACCTACCGGCAGGACTGGCCCGCCTACAATGAGGCACAGACGAACGAAAAGAGCCAATTCCAAATTCTGTTGCGAGACTTGTGCGCTGGCATTGAAAATCCGCCGCATACGAAAGGCAGACGCCCGTTGCCGCTGTCGGATGCCGTTTTTGCCGTGACATTCAAGATTTACTCGACTGTCTCCGGTCGCCGGTTCATCAGCGACCTGAGCGATGCACACACCAAAGGCTACATCTCGGAATTACCACACTACAACAGCATCTTCAATTATCTTGAAAACCCGATGTTGAACCCGATTCTAACGGGCCTTATCACACAAAGCAGCCTGCCGCTAAAAGCTGTCGAAGAAGATTTTGCCGTGGATTCGACCGGTTTCACGACTGCCAGATTCGTACCGTGGTATGACCACAAGTACGGCGTGACCCGTCAGGAGCACGATTGGGTCAAAGTCCACCTGATGTGCGGTGTTAAAACCAACATCGTGACGGCGGTTGAAATCCATGACCGGGACGCCAGCGATACCAAAATCCTGCCCTCGCTGGTGGATACGACGGCCAAACATTTTGACATGGCGGAAGTGAGCGCCGACAAAGGTTATTCCAGTGTAAACAATACCAACGTCATTGCCAGCCACGGGGCGATTCCGTTCATCGCCTTTAAAAATTCAGCTACCGGCAGCCGGGGCGGTCTGTGGGAAAAGATGTACCACTTTTTCCAGTTCAACCGTTCTGAATTTTTGACTCATTATCACAAACGGTCGAACGTGGAATCAACCATCAGCATGATAAAAACGAAGTTCCGTGACCATGTTCGCAGCAAAACGGACACGGCCATGAAGAATGAAGTGCTCTGCAAGGTATTGTGCCACAACATCTGTTGCCTGATTCACGCGATATACGAATTGGGCATCAGCCCGGAATTCGCTGTCTCAAAAGTCGTTGATCGCTCTGATGAGCAGTCGCCCTCCACTCATGCTCGGATCCAACTCCAGTTGAATGGTGCCGTCTGAACAGGTGTAATACCAGTCGGCGATTCCATCAGTGGTTTGGGTTGACGATGGTTCACCCACGAGAGCTTTGAAATTGGCAACTGTGGTCACTTTGATTCCGCCACCGGGATTCCAATAAGGTCTGACTTTTTCCCTCCACTGTGCTTTGGACATTGATTTTGACCCGGAATCCTGTGTCGTGGAGTTGCAGCCTGCCATGTCTGCTATCCAGCCGACGACGCAGAGCAGGATAATAATGCCAAGACAACCTATGCCTTTGTTTGGCGTGGATGCCTGTGGATTAGGTGTTTCGGGAGTGGATGCTGACGGCGGTAACGGTGGTGGTACTGGGGTATCGCTCATAACGATTATTTCAGTGGTTGCCAGCGAAGCCGGGAAAGAAAAAGGCGTGCAGCCAGCACACCCACACAGAGGGTTACGACACCCTTCAAGAAGATGCACCAAGCCACACGCCCACTTGGGCGCGCAGGCAGGGGATTCTTGAGAGAAATGTCGTAATTTCTGTGTGTCCCTACCGCTACGCTAAATTGTTCTGTCGCGGTAAAGCCAACACCCCGGAATCAAATTCGTCAACAATTTTTCGTTGACTGATTTTTCATCAAATCCCAACCTTCCATTTCATGCCAAATGGCCAGCATCCTCGAAAACGAAACCGGACCCGAGGAACCATGATTCTCAACCGGATGGTCGAGATCGGCTGGATTGACCGTTTGGTAATTGACGACAACACCGGCACTTTCAATTTTATTTGGACGGAAAAGGGCAAGCAACGCTCGGCCCAACTCGCCGAAATCGTGAATGAGTTTCGAGGCGGCGGTGAAGACCTGCTTGCACTTGTCGCTATTTATCGTTCTCATTTGCCATAAATACAGAACGAAAAATGAAACCACCTATTATCATCGAAATTGAGGATGAATTCCTGAGTGCCTTGTTCACCAGTGCGCCGACAGTTGGCTCGCTCGAAAGCGTAATGAAAGCGGTTGAAGATTTCCTAAGCATGGGCGCTGTGGTGAGGATCATGCAGGCTGGTCAACCGATTAAGCAGTTTGATTCGCCGGGCCAGTTTATTGACCATGTGAACAAGCTTTTGGCTTCTCGTGTCGTATGTCCCAAGTGCGAATATCAGTTTCTATGTGCTCCGGGTTGGATTAGCGCCAGCAACACCATAGGTTGCCCGAAATGCGGTGAAATGATTCAGCTTAAATAAATGATTTTGGGCAGAATCGCCGTTTGCCCAAGAATGAGATTAAAAATGGGCTATTTTAGGCAAAGCCCTTTGGTTGCGACAACTTCAGCCTGCTTGACCAGCCGGAAGTGAACGCCCAGCCTTCCAGACTGAAGAACAATTTCCATAAAACCCGAAATGGCCACCCAAACTTAAAACAAGTTTCTTTTCCTCGAAATCAATCGCATCCAACCCGACCTGCCTCACCACCACATTGAACGAAGAACTACAAAAAATATTCGAAAGTCTTTGGCTATTGCCCCTCAAATTTTGTTAATAACCTGTGAATAACTATGTTCGAGTGGTAATGCAACATCAATCTGGTGGCAAGTGCAGGTCTTGAAATGGCGGGCCTTGAAACGCCCATCGTTGGTTGGTTCGTGGCGTTTGATCTGCACGGCCAACTGGCCGAGGAGCCTCAGCCGGGGGTGGCGCCAGAACCGCCACCGGCTGGATTGCCGGGATGTCATTCCATTTGCGATTTGGAATTTCTGATTTACGATTCCCCCGCCATGCTGAAGCTGGAACATCTTGCGGAACTGCTGGAGAAAAACCGGGCCGCCGCGTCAGCGCGCGTGAAGGAATTTCCCATCGGCGGCAAACCGTTCGCCTTCAATTCCCGGCCCGCTATCATGGGGGTCGTCAATCTTTCACCCGACTCCTGGTATCGCGAAAGTGTCTGCCTGACAACGGGGGCGGCAATTCAACGGGGCAAGGTCTTGCGCGAACAAGGCGCGGACATTGTGGACATCGGCGCGGAATCCACGCTGGCGCACGCCGCGCGGGTGGAGGATGCGGCGCAAAACAGCAAACTGATTCCCGTCATCAAAGGGTTGCGCCGGGCCGGCATTCTGGTGTCGGTCGAAACGTATCAACCCGCCGTCACGCGTGCGTGCCTGGAGGCGGGCGCGAACGTTTTGAATCTCACCGGCACGGACCACGGCGATGACCTGTTCCGCCTGGTCGCGGATCACGACGCGGCGGTGATTATTTGTTACGTACAGGGCAAAAACGTCCGTGAAGTGGGTGATTTCGACTTCAGCGCCGATCCCGTCGAAACGATGCGCGAATACTTCAGCCGGCAGATTGAAATCGCGCAGCGCTGCGGCGTGGAAAAAATCATCCTCGATCCCGGCCTCGGCTTTTATTACCGCAATTTGCAGGACAGCGCCGTCCGCGTGCGGCATCAGATGATCGTTTTCCTGAACACATTCCGGCTGCGTGCGCTCGGATTCCCGGTCTGCCACGCCCTGCCTCACGCGTTCGAATTTTTCCGCGACGAGGTGCGCTGCGCCGAGCCGTTCTTTGCCGTGCTGGCTGCGCTGGGCAGGACCGATCTGTTCCGCACGCACGAGGTTCCGCGCCTCAAGGCCGTGCTGGATACGCTGAAGGTTTTTTAACCGCCCGAAATCGGAGGGCGGAGTCTGACTGCCCGGGTGCGCGGCGAATATCAGTTCTCCGCGTGTTTGACTTGTGCGGCCGATCGTTTGCTTTCCCAGTCGGCATGCGCCTTCTCCAGACACTCCGGACAAATGCCGTGGGTAAAATCCGTGCCCGTGTATTTATGGAAGTAGGCTTCAATTTGATCCCAGTACCCCTTATCATCGCGGATTCGCTTGCACCAGGCGCAGATGGGCAGTAATTCCTGCAATTTTTTGACTTGATCGAGCGCATCCGCCAGCCGGGCCGAAACCCTCCTTAACTCCAGCAGCGCCATGACCTGCCGCGACAGGGCCTGCATCGCCTTCAGTTGTTCGGCGGAAAGCTGGTGCGGTTGACGGCCAACGGCGCAGAGTGTTCCCAGTGCCAATCCTTCCGCGTTGATCAGCGGAAATCCCGCGTAAAACCGGATTTGCGGTTTGTCCGTGACCAGCGAATTTCCGGCAAACCGCCGGTCCTTCGTTGCGTCTCTGACGACGAGGGGTTCGGTCTGGAGAATTGTATGCGCGCAAAACGCGACGTCGCGGGATGTTTGTTGCTCCTCCAATCCCACCTTCGATTTGAACCACTGCCGGGCTTCATCCACAAGGGAAATCATGGCGATGGGCACCTTGCAAATATGCGCCGCCAGGACGGCGATATCGTCGTAGGACTGTTCGGCTCCGGTATCAAGAATGTGATAGTCCTTCAAGGCCGCGAGCCGTTCGGCTTCATTCGTGGGTAGTGGTGCATTCATTTTTCAATCATTTTCGATGCGAAACAAACCGCAACCGGCGCCGCCAGGGTTAAAACGGCATCCCCACTTGGGATCATGGACGGCCGGTCGCGATAAATCATAAATAATACTGTATAATTATTATCGTCATAGTAACTTATCACAAATTGCCCAAAGTCAAATTTTTGTTTTCGCCGGCAGTTTCACGGCTGGGTGGATGGATTAGCCGTTCGTCTTGAAAACAGCGCAGACATTTGCGGTCTGCGGGTTCACGGGACATTCCTGTCCCGGGTCAAACTGGAGACAAGAATGTCGCAAAATTCGCAGGCAGGAATGCCGGCTCCACTTCAAACCCCAATCAGCGCCGCGCCGATGACGCCGCGGAACTGGCGCAAGCTCAAGGCAGTTGATGTTCTCACTGTCCAGTTTGCCAGAATTCGACGACCTCGTTCCAGAATTCGGATGGTTGCTCCTTGATTTGAATATGTCCGCCGTCAGGAAATTCCCAAAGCTTTTTGGGGCCGTCGTAGTCATGATATAGACGTAGCCCGAATTTTTCCGGGACGACAGTGTCCTTGCCATCAACCGTTATTCCGACCTTGCCTTGATAATGGCGGAGATATTTTTCTGAAGGAAAGCGATCCACGAGCAACAACCGAACGGGCAGCAGCGGAAAGTGGTTCTGGGCGACATCGGTCATACAGTTGAAGGGCGAAATCAAAACGACGCCGGCGACTTTGTTGGTATAAGTTCCGGCGAGATACGCGGCGACACCTGTGCCAAGCGATTCGCCCACCAAATAAACCGGTTTGTTCGTGGACAGCATCTGAAATGACTCGTCTGCCGCGCGAAAAATGTCTTTCTGGCTCGGCATCCCCGAACGATCCGCGTAGCCGGGATATTCCAGAATGAAAACGTCAAACGCGGCGACATTTTGCATGTCGTTCACATAATGTTCGCAACCTACTGCCGTGCTGCCGTTGCCATACGTGATCATCACCGTTCCTTCCGCCGGTTGCCTAGGTGAAGGACGTTTCAGTCCAATGAACTGGCCGGCTGAATTGGTCCAGCGTTCCAGCCGCGCGGATTGCGCCATCTGATCCACCTGTTCCCGTGAGGACAAAGCAGGGTAATAAATCAGCCGGCGTTGGAAAGAGGCACAGCCGGTGCAAATCACCAGGTAAAGCCCGACACATAGAAGCAGCCCGGACCAAAGACGCCGGCGGAATGTCGGTTTACCAAGCTGGGAGGTTTTATTCATGGAATGCAATTATCACAGACCATGCCTAGGGAACGAATTGAAAAAAATTGAGTGACCATTGAAAAAAACGATTGGGAGTCGTTCGCGGTCAAATGCAGGTCAGGCATCTTGCCTGACTCTGACTGATTGGAGATAGGCTTGGAGCCTATCCTACACTTCAAACCCCAATCAGCGCCGCGCCGATGACGCCGGCGGAATCGCCGAGTTGATGCTTCACGATGGGCGTCTCGAAACAATCGCTGAAAACGATTTTCGCCACTTCGGCCACGCCTTCGGTGTAGAGCGCGTCGAAATTTGAAACGCCGCCGCCCAGCACAACCACGTCCGGGTCCAGCACGTCAATGAGGTTGGCCAGCGAGCGGCCGAAGTGGCGGAAGAAAACTTTCATGAACGCCACCGACTTCGCATCGCCGGCGTGATAATCCTGCACGATTTCCTTGAACGACCTTTTCTTTCCGAACTGTTCGGCGTAGCGCGCTTCCAATCCGCCGCCGCTGATGAACGTCTCCACGCAGCCGCGCTGGCCGCAGTAACATTTTGGCCCCTTGGGATCGATGGACATGTGGCCCCATTCGCCGGCGATGGCCTGCGGACCGGTGATGACTTCGCCGTTATGGACAATTCCTCCGCCGCAGCCCGTGCCCATGATGACGCCGAAGACCAGTTTCTTTCCCCGGCCCGCGCCGTGCAGCGCTTCGGCCATGGCGAAACAATTCGCGTCGTTTTGGATCTCAATTTTCCGGCCGAGCAGCCGTTCGAGGTCTTTCTTCAACGGCTGGCCGTTCATGCAGACCGTGTTGGAATTTTTCAGCAGGCCGGTGCGCGGCGAGATGGCCCCGGGCGTGCCGATGCCGAAAGTATGCGCTACGCCTTGGATGCCGGCGGCCAGTTCATCATACAGCCCCTTGATACGGTCCAGGATGTGGGCATAACCCTTTTCCTGCTGCGTATCCACACGCTTGCGGGCTAATTCACGACCGGACGAGTCCAGGACAATGCCTTCAATCTTCGTGCCGCCGAGGTCTATGCCGATGCGAAACATGTTTTCAAATCTTCCGCAATGATGGCGTCCGGTTCAAGCTGCAACGGCCTTTGATAGTGGCTCAACATGAGCTAAATCGCTGGGGCGAGCCGATTTTGATAGCAAATCCCGTCAGTCGCGGCTCGCGAGGACGCTCACCAAAGCAGTCCAATAGCCAGCCCTTGAATCTCCGCGTGCAATCGCAGAGTTTTTTTGCCCCGGGCCGGTTTTTCGTTTATTGGTTTGGCCCATGACTTCGCGCAATCCAAACGACCAATCTCATCGCACAGTGTGGGTTGGTCTGGGATTGGTGCTCGTGACGTTTTTGGTTTACGCCCGGGTGCTCAACTGCGGATTTATAGATTACGACGATCCCGACTATGTGACGGACAATCCGCAGGTGCAAAACGGCCTGACCTTCCCGGGAATCGTCTGGGCCTTCAGCCATGTTCATTCGAGCAACTGGCATCCGTTGACCTGGATTTCGCACATGCTGGATTGTCAGTTATGGGGACTGGATCCTCGATGGCCACATCTGGTCAACGTGGCCTTTCATGCTCTGAACGCGGTGCTGCTTTTTTTGTTGCTCAAAAAAATGACGCAGGCGTTTTGGCGCAGTGCGCTGGTGGCGGCAC
>JBEKSU010000216.1:0-6353 GCA_049516755.1 Verrucomicrobiota bacterium
AAGCCAGGACTCAGGCGGCTTTGATTGAGGCAATCGGTCTGGCCCTCCAAACCGTCACGTCTCAGGACGCTATGAACTGGTTTGCCTCGTGTGGCTATAGTTTTATTTAAAACGCTCTAGTGCGGAGTTGGCTGGAAGGGCTTTTAACAGCTATCAGTTGAAGAAGTTTAATTCTGTCTTCATCTGTAATGACTCGTACTCGTTTATTAAGGATCCATAGTTGTGGAGATAAAGAAATAGCATTCGCTTCACGGTTGGTCGGCGAAAGCGTGGTGGCGGTCGCCATTGAACTCCTTGTCCTTGCGCATGATGTCGCGCGCGGATTTCACGAGCGCACCGAGGGATTGGGCGATGGTGGGTGCGGTAATGGGTTTTGGCATGGTTATTAACGCAATTGTCTAGGAAGCATAAAACGTCCAGCCACTGGACCACTCGAATACAACTCGGCCGACTTTCAGCCAAATTTCCTTCTGACGCCCGTTCAAACATGCCCATTGATCTGGCCTCCATCGTCCAAATACCGCGGAAGCCTTGCCAAGTATGTCAGTGTTATTGGGCTTTACGAACCAACAGCGACAAGCACCTGGATTCTGGCAGCTTTGCAACCGGAGACAATTGGGATCATGTTGTCCCGCGAAAGGGGTAGACTGTGCCAACGTCCCAACGTTGGAATGCCAGAAATTGAAATCTGGACTTCCCCTAGAAAGTGAAAATATACCTTTAAGAGACAATCCTTCTTTTATATCCACAAAATCGCGCAAATCCTCCGCACCGTTGTTCGAGAGATTTTTTAAGAAGGTTGGGCCCTCTTGGTGGTTCACGTCCGCTCCGTAGGCATCTGCGTAAAAGCCATCGGGCAGAGCATTCTCCATCTCTTTACAGTCAAGAACACACAATTCGATTAAAGGCGATGGAC
This sequence comes from Verrucomicrobiota bacterium, assembly GCA_049516755.1. GTDB lineage: Bacteria > Verrucomicrobiota > Verrucomicrobiia > Limisphaerales > UBA11358 > UBA11358. Next base: position 917 of record JBEKSU010000216.1, read on the forward strand.
CTGCCTTCTTGTGTTCTCTGCGAACAGATTTAAGCGTGTTGCCACAAGCTCCTTTCGGAGATTTTTTGTCACTATCTACAATTACTACGCATAATCTGTCTTGAGCAGCGGAAAGCTGTGCGATAGTCACACCTAAATTACTCCCGCCACCGCAGCGGAGTTCGCATGAAATTGGGATAAACGGCAATTTTGCGTCGGATCGGTAGATGTACGCCATCTGTTTCGCAATCGACGCATCGGCAAGATGCTCTGTTAGCAAAATGGTGTCCTGAATTTTCCCGGAGTGGGAGAAATGGCTTATCGGAACTTCCAAAATTGACTTATTCCCCTGCACCAACCGTCTCACTGATCCAGCTTGGTCAGGGAAAATGGTGACAAACGCAGAAAACCGCCCCGGTAATCCCATTAGTTCTGAAAAACGTTCTCGTGCAATCCGTAAAGCAGTTTTGGTTATCGGCTGAAGTTGATGCAGAGAAAGCAAAGAATTCAGAGTAGCGGGCGTTCCTGCTAGAATATGTCTGCCTTCACGGAACGAGATCATGCCGGATACAGCAGCGATCGGAGTTGGTTAGCGGCGTCGCGGAGTTGGTATGTGCCGGCGAATTTGCCGATGATTTCCGCCACATTCTCCCAGCCAGCAGCAAAAACGAAGGCTTCCGTCTTCGTCTGACTACGACGCGACAGGAAAGGCTGAATGCTAAATGCTGAAAATTGAAGCGCACTGTTTCCGAATCTTTCCATAAATTTCGTTCCCCAGACCAAGCGGATTGGTGATTATCGTAGTCCTCGGCAGAGTTTAGGCAAATACAAATTAGTTGAGGGATGAGGGTTGAGGGTTGAGGGTTGAGGGTTGAGGGCCGAACAAACAGGGGAACATCGAACTTCCAACGTCGAATCGGGGCGAAGGGAAGAGCCAGCGGGAAAATGGAACTACGCGGCGACCACTTCAACGCGGGGAGAAAAACCGAGCTGGTGGAGAAGTTCCTCGCAGTCGTCCCACGCCAGACCGAAGGCGCGCACGTCGGCCACGCCGAGACGGGCAATGACGGATGAAAGTATTTTGGCATCACGTCCGGCAAGCTCGCCATTCATCATGGCAGTCTCCGCCCAATCCACCAACTGCGCGAGCGTGATCTCGTGATGGAGATACGCGGCGATTTTGTCGGCGACGGTTTGTTTCGTGATCGTCATAGCGGCATTCTACACCTTTTTGTGTCCTTTATCCACAGGGAATTTTTCATGCGTCTCAACCAGTTTTCCTTTGTCGTCGTAAATTTCCTGCCAGAAACGCATCGTGGCTTCTTTCGCATCCACTTCCTTGAAATAGCGCGCCTGCCATCCAAGCCGGCCCGTCACATCCAGACGATAACGCCGTCCGCCACCAGGCAATGCCTCCCAACGGCCAAATTTCTTTTCATTTTGACTGCGGGTGCTCATTTTTTATTGGGCGATGCGCCTCAGATTCCCATAAGCCATGCAGATTGGCTGGCATCGTAAGCTGCGGAGGATTTTAGGCAAACAGAAAACGGTTGAGAGTTGAGAATTGAGGGTTGAGGGATGGATTCACCCGTCTTCACTCCGTTTCGCCGCGGCAAGGAATTCCAGGATCATTTTTTGGGGTTCATCTCCAAAATTTGTTCTCGTTATGCCACACGACAAACTCGCGTCCCGGCTTGTCCCCCACTTGATGTGGCAACACAATCAACGGCCTGCCGCTCATGGCATAATAGTCGCGGCCGTTCTCAAACTCTTCCTTGAGTTGTTTGCTCACATCAATGCGCAGATCGGGTGTGACTGTGATGTATCCGGCATCAAACAGCCGGTGCAGGTCCGCACGCAACAGCAGTCCATTTGACACGCGGTGCGGACCCTGTTCGCTGTAGGGTCTGATATGCGCGGCTTCCAGCGCGGGAAGCGAACGTTCGCCGGTCATGGCGCAGCGCCGACCATATCGTTCCGTGACCGCATACCGAAACCCACCCTGCCCCAACCGCGGTTGAATGATTGTCGGCTTGCCGTATCGCTCTTCATTCAACGCCAGTTCCGTAACGGCAGGCGATTGAAGTCGCTCCAGCACCTCACCATACAATCGTCGCCCTGATTCCGTGTCCGTTGAATACGTTTTCCCACGAACGATATTCCTGCTCCAATCGGCTGGCGGCGGCATCCACAATGATTCCGGCCAGAAAAACGGCTGCGTGAGAATGATGCAACCGATTTGCGGGTCGGGTGCGTGCGCGTTGCCTGCGCTCATGTACCCACGAATCGAATCCGAGAATTCCTGCAACGACGCGGCGCCGTTATGTTCGCCAAAGATATTCCACGCCACGGAGAGCTGCAGTTTGGAATAACCGATGAAAATTCCTCCACCCGCGATTTTGTTGATGCTCCCTTTGAGCTTAAACAAAAATAAATGCCCTGATTCCAGCGGATCGCCGTTATCAAGAGCACGAAAGCCGGTGCTGGCGCTGGGCTGCCAGAAATTGACTTCCTCCGGCTGCTGCCCGGCGAGAAACCGATACCAACCAAGATCGGTCGGAGCGAGGAAGAGTTTCATGTTTGGAAGAAAACGGTGTGGTCAGAGTTCGGTATATTTTGCCGCTGAACCTTTTGATTTGCTGACTGGATAGTTCGCTGCGTTATGCGCCAGCTTGTCCCGGATGGCCTGGACCAAATCAATGCCCAGATTGTCCGCGAGTTCAATCAAGTAAACGGCAACATCGGCTATTTCATGGGCGATCCTTGCCTTTTTCTCGCCGGTCACGACCAGGCTCTCCTCCGGGGTTTTCCACTGAAAATGTTCCAGCAGCTCGTTGGCTTCGATGGAAATGGAGCAGGCGAGGTTTTTGGGGTTGTGGAACTGCATCCAGTCTCTGGCATCGCGAAATTCGCGGATGAGACGGCGGATTTCTTCGAGTTCGGTCATGGTGGCCATCGTAGTCCTCGTCAGAGTTTAGGCAAACAGAAAACGGGAGCCAGAATTCTGGCTTCTCAAGTCGGTCTTTAGCCTTTAGCCTTCAGCCATGAACTCCATCCTGAACGCATTGAGATATTTGACCATTATCGCGCTGGCGGTGCTGGCCGTGGGCTGCGCCGGCAATTTGATCGACAAGGAGAACGTGGCGGTGAAGGCCGGCTTCAAAGTCATCACCCCCACCAAGCCGGACCAGCTGGCCATTTTCCGGAAACTGCCGGCGGACAAAGTCACGCGTATCACTTACAACGGGAAGCCGTATTACGTCCTGCCGGATCGGCCGAACAACCAGGCCTACGTCGGTGGACCCAGGCAGTATCAGTCCTACGTACGACTTCGCCAGGTCCAGGAAAAGAACTCCAAAAACGCCGGGTCGCCGCCACCAGATATCCAGGTGGTCGAGGTCAACGAGGCGGACTGGATCGGTTGGAGTGATTGGGGCGGTTGGGATGGATTGTCTGAGCCCGGCTGGTATTAAGCCGTTTCCCACAGCCTCCCGTTTGTCGGGATTTACGATTTGGGCAGAAAACGCGACCCGTCATCCGCGCGGGGAGAAATATGTCAACCATGCCGATTTATCCTGATTAAGCTTGCGCATCCCGGTTTGGGGCATATGGTGCCTGTGCAAACGGAGCATAGTTTACCAGGAGTCCGACAGCCCCGCAGATGGGCGTTCCTTCCCCTCTTATTCCCTGCACTGCAATGCCGGAGCCGCATTGGCGGCCCTGAAACAAGCGTAAACAAGGACCAGAAAGAACATTGTTATGACCATAACCACAGCAAAAACTCCGTCCCCCGCTTCCAGCGGCCAGCGAGCCTTTAATTCAATACAAAATGTGATTGCCAAGGCGACCAGGCACCATCAGTTAAAGGCGGAAAAAACAGGCCCATCGTGGGAGTCAATCGAAACCAAGGCCTACGAAATCTGGCTATCCCGGGGACAGGAACAGGGCAAAGATCAGGAACATTGGTTCGAGGCTGAACGGCAGTTGCGGCAGGGTTGAAAGCTGGTTGAGCATTGAGGGGTCCGTGAAATTCCATTCCGCAGCACGCGATGGTGGGAACATCGAATTCCGATAATCTCCGTTTTCGCGAGTACGTGACAAAGTCGGTGTCGCGAGCAGGCATCCACATCCAACATCGAATAATTTAAAGGCAGGAGGCTGGGAAAGTGTTCAGTTTTCAGTGTTCAGTTGTTGCGTCAAAAGTCATCCGGTTTCACAACTGATTCCCGTCGTCGCTGGACTTTGACGCGGCAAGTCAGCACGACAGGCTGGATTACCTTTTAATTGTCGTGCGAAATGAATTTCTCCCATCGGCCGTCACACTGAGTTTTGTATCGGAGAGAACAATCTTAAGTCTGGCTTCAGCCGGAATCTGCGCTCTTTCCATCCCATCGAGCAAAAGCCGTTCTTTCTCAATGACCAGCTTGTGTCCGAGAAACTCGACGCCTGGCTGCTCATGGTTTCGATCAATGATGAAACCGGAAGCATCAATGTCGGCATTAATTTCGTGTCCGGCCACGTTCCCTGTAAGCGTTGAATGAACCAGAGGCCGGGCGGTGGCGTGATTGAGTTTACCACGGCCCCATGACACGATCATGCATGCTGCGGTTACGAGCGCAATCAACAGAAGCGGGATGAGCATGCGCCTGGCTGTCCTGTCTTTTTCCGGTTGGACGAGCTGATGCCGGAGACGCACCATCCCGGGTGCCGGGATGATTTCGCTGGAAAATCCAAGCGCAATATTTGCAGCTTCTTTCATATTCTTTTTTTAATCGGTGGATGCCGGGAACAAGTTGGGCGACTGCGGCCGGCTGCGTAAAAGGCGCGCCTTACGCGGCAGGCGTGGCCATCCGGAGCACCAGGTCGTTCAGTTCCTGCATGCGCGCCGGTTTGCCGACCACGGCGTCCACGGGCAGATCGTTTTCGTTTTCGTCCTCCATGAACGTCCCCCAGCCGGTCATCATGATGACGGGCGTCTGGGGGGATTCGGCCTTGATCGCACGGGCCACCCGCTGGCCGTCAATATCCGGCATGCCCATATCGGTGATGACCAGTTCGTAAGGCTGGTTTTCCATCGTGGCGGTGCGGAACATTTCCAATCCATGTTTTCCGCCGGAGGCAACCATCACCCGATGATTATAGTGCGTGAGACATTGACTCATGAATTCCCGGACCTGCGCGTCGTCATCGATGCACAGGATGCGCACGGAGCGTTTCTTTTTGATTGGGGGCAGCGGGCTCCGGCCGGGAGCATCAATCTCGATGCCGCCGGCGTGGTACGATGTCGGATAACAGGTGGAAGTGGCGTTCATGTTAAAGCAGGTTTTATTGATTTGTGACTATGGCACTTGTGCGGGTGCAAAACCGCGATAAAAGCGGCTGGGATAATTCGTCGCATCGGTATCAACGTACGTGAACAACCCGTTGGCATCGGTCAGGTTCGTGCTGATCGAGGTCC
>JBEKSU010000217.1:0-6296 GCA_049516755.1 Verrucomicrobiota bacterium
TTGCCGTTTTTTATGCAAAAACTGGATTTTGGTGGATGATGCGTGATGAAATAATCCAATGAAATCAATGGTGGAAGATGGGTGAGGATTTCTGAAAACACTGGTTTGGATTTAGAAGGCAGATGCTCTATCCAACTGAGCTACGGGCGCAGCCAAGGGGAAATTAGTGGCTGGCTGGCGTCCGCGCAAGCGCGGTTGTCTCACGGCGAAGGCGTTCAACCGGAAAGATGGCTCTGGTCGCGGCGACTTTGCCGGGTTGTTAAAAAACGGAACGCGCTGCCCCGGCGTCACTGCCACCGCCTCCGGATTCGGCCGGCAACATTTAATTTGCGACACGCAGGGCCGTGGTTTAGCGTCCAATTTTCAGATGAAAAAATCGAGGTTGGTGAAATCGCGCCTGCCGGAGGTTGAAACAACCGTTTTACATCCCGGCTTGGCATTGGTTTCCATCCCCGGTTTCCTTTCCGATTTCTGGGGCCGAAGGAAAATCGCCCTGATCGGATGCCTGCTTTTTGGGTTTGTGGTCTGGACGTTCTGGCCGGCCCTGCAGGGTGGTTTTTTGTTCTGGGACGATACGGCGGATGTAACCGACGAACCCCATGTAAAACTCGGACTTTCACTAAAAAATGTCGTTTGGGCCTTCAGCACGCTGGAACATTGCAATTGGTATCCTTTAACCTGGCTGTCGCACATGTTCGACTGTCAGGTTTATGGACTGGACCCGTGGGGGCATCATTTGACCAACGTCCTGATTCACGCGCTCAACAGCGTTCTGGTGTTTTTGGTCTTCAGAAAAATGACGGGGACGGTCTGGCGCAGTCTGGCCGTGGCACTCTTGTTTGGCGTGCATCCATTGCGGGTGCAGTCGGTGGCGTGGATTTGCGAGCGCAAGGATGTTTTAAGCCTGTTTTTCTGGATGCTGACGTTGCTGGCCTATGCGTGGTACGCGGAGAAGTCCAAGGTCCAGAATCCCGAGTCCAAAGTGTTCTACGGCCTGGCGCTGGTGTTTTTTGCGCTGGGTTTGATGAGCAAGGCCATGCTGGTGACGTTGCCGTTTGTCTTGCTGCTGCTGGATTACTGGCCGCTGGAACTTTACCGGAAAAAAAGCAAGCCGCGATTATTGACGGAAAAACTTCCGTTTCTGGCGCTCGCGCTGGCGGGCAGCTGGATTACATTGAAAGCCCAGGTGAATTCCGGTGTGACCGACGAAATGGTGAATCTTCCGGTCAGCGACAAAATCGGGAACGCCTTGATTTCCTATGTCCGGTATCTGGGCAAGTTTTTCTGGCCGGAAAATCTCAGTGTTTATTATCCGCATCCGGGGCATTGGCCGTTGGTCGAGGTCATGGGCGCCGGGATTATTGTGCTCGTGGCCTCGATCCTGGCGGTTGGGTTGCGGCGGCGGATGCCGTATCTGCTGGTGGGCTGGTTTTGGTATCTCGGGACGCTGGTTCCGGTGATAGGCCTGGTGCAGCTTTTGTCCCAGTCAATGGCGGATCGCTACACCTATATTCCTGTGATTGGTTTCGCGTTGTTATTGGTCTGGTCCCTTAATGACCTGACCCAACGGTGGCGGTATCAGCCAGCGATCATGCCGGCGATTGGCGCATTTCTACTCATTGCGTGTGTGGTAAAAACACGCCACGAAACCGGCTTCTTCAAGGATGACGTCACGCTTTGGGGACACGCGGTGGCCGTAACGCAGAATGACTATAACTGGTGTCCCCATTATTCCCTGGGAATTGTGCTCTTGAAGGCCGGGCAACATGATGCTGCGCTGGACGAATTCCAGGAATCCGTCCGCATCAACCCCAATTATGCCAAATCGCAGCTTTGCCTCAGTCAGGCGCTGGAAGACAAATATCGTTTCGACGAGGCTGCGATCCACTACCAAAAATCATTGGCGCTTGATCCTCACCGGGGGCTGGCCTGGTTCAGTTACGGAATGTTGTTTTTAAAAAAAGGCGAGCTGGACCAGGCCATTGAACATTTCAAAAAGGCGGTGCAATGTGAGCCGGACGTCACCCTTTTCCAGGATGCGTTCGACTCGGCCCTGGGCTTTGAGCCGCAAGTCTCGGCGGCGATCATCGAGCTTCAGGAAAAGGTGAACCGGAATCCGGACCGTCCGGACTATCTCAACAACCTGGCCTGGCTGCTGGCCACCAATCCGGATCCCCGGTTGAGAAATGCGGTTGAAGCGGTGCGGCTGGCCGAGCGCGCGTGCCAATTGAATCACCATCAGGTCCCCGTAACCGTCAGCACCCTGGCCGCGGCTTATGCGTCGGCCGGCCGGTTTGAAGAAGCCATCACCAATGCGCAACTGGCCGGTGCGATGGCAACGAAATCCGGGGACGCCGTTCTTCTGCAAAAATGCGAAATGATGCTGGGCCTGTTCCAAGCCCATCTGCCCTGTTACGGGGTTTGGATACAGAACTGATTTAGACCCTGGCTGGCTGCAACGTTTGATTGAAAAGGGCGGCGACTTTCCGCAAGCTGACGGCGTGAAACCGGGAAAACTCATTACGCTGCTGCTGGCCGTGACGATCTGGACGGGTTGCCATAAACCCGCCGAAGTGACGCCGGCGCCGTCCTTTGAGGATTTATTGCCCAAACAGGCGCAGCCGAAGTTGCCGACGATGAAAATCTATCTGGGCGCGGAGACGCTGGACGCGGAACTGGCGCTGACCCCGGAGCAGGAAATGACCGGCATGATGTTCCGCACGAACATTCAGGAAACCGATGCGATGCTTTTTGTCCTGCCCACCCTGCAGCGTGCGTCGTTCTGGATGAAAAACTGTCCCGAATCCATCTCCGCCGCCTACATCAGCCCGGACGGTGTCATTGAAGAAATCCATCACCTTGAGAAGAACGACACCAACGCCGTCGTGGCGGCGGCAGACAACATCCAGTACGTTTTGGAAACCAAGGACGGCTGGTTTGCCCGGCACAACATCAATCCCGGCACCATCATCCGCACCGAAAAAGGCTCGATGCCGGAAACGCTTTTTCAAAAATAATATTGTGCGCGCCGAATCCGAAAAACTTTTTGCCGAGGCGTTGAAATACATTCCCGGCGGCGTGAACTCGCCGGTGCGGGCGTTCCGCGCCGTCGGCGGCCAGCCGTTTTTCGTCAACCGGGCCCAGGGCGCGCACGTGTGGGATGTGGACGGCAACGAGCTGGTTGATTACGTCTGCACCTGGGGGCCGGCCATTCTCGGTCATGCGCATCCCAAAATCATCGCCGCCATCAAAGCCGCCGCCGACCACGGCACCAGCTTCGGCATCCCGAATCCATTCGAAGTCACGATGGCGAAACTCATCTGCGAATTGGTGCCGGGCGTGCAGAAGGTGCGCATGTGCAATTCGGGCACGGAAGCGTGCATGTCGGCAATCCGTCTGGCGCGCGGGTTCACGAAGCGCGACAAAATCATCAAGTTCGACGGATGCTATCACGGTCACACGGATTCACTGCTGGTCAAGGCCGGTTCGGGCGCACTCACGTTTGGCTATCCCGACAGCGCCGGGGTTCCGGCGGCGTTCACCCAGCATACCATCGTGCTGCCGTTCAATGACACGGACGCCGTCAAAGCCGCGTTCGCCGCGAACAAAGCCGAAATCGCCGGCATCATCGTCGAGCCGGTGCCGGGCAACGCGGGGTTGTATCTGCCCAAGCCGGGCTACCTGGAATTTTTAAGCGAGATCACGAAGGCGAACGGCGCGTTGCTGATTTTTGACGAGGTGATGACCGGCTTCCGGCTCGCGCCCGGCGGCGCGCAGGAGCGGTTCGGCATCAAACCCGATTTGACCACGCTCGGCAAAATCATCGGGGGCGGGCTGCCGGTGGGCGCACTGGGCGGGCGGGCGGACATCATGGATTTGCTCGCGCCGCTGGGGCCGGTTTATCAGGCGGGCACGTTGAGCGGCAATCCCCTGGCGATGGCGGCGGGCATCGCGGCGTTGGAGGAGTTAAGTAGCAGCCGGCGTGAGTCGGCTCATTCTAAAAAAATCAAAAAACAGAATGCAAAATCCAAAATTGGTCAGAGCGGATTGGCATCCGCTGCCACGAAGAAAACGAACGTTTACGCGCGGCTGGAAGAATTGGGCGCCCGGCTCGAAGCCGGGATGAAGGACGCCGCGAAATCGGCGAAGGTGCCCGTGACGTTCAATCGCTGCGGTTCAATGTTCGGCGCCTATTTCACCAGCGGGCCGGTCTGGAACCTGGCCGACGCGATGAAGAGCGACCGTGAGCGGTTCAAAAAGTATTTCCACGGGATGCTGGCCGAGGGCATTTACCTCGCGCCCTCGCAATTCGAGGCGGGTTTTATTTCCACGGCGCACCGCCCGGCGGACCTGGAAAAGACGGTTCGGGCGGCGGCGAAAGTGTTGCGCGGATTGTAACCTCTGACTATGATGGGCGTCTAACAGGCAGTGAACCGTGTCATCATGACGCGGTAAAATTGAAAATCAAACCACGACAAAGAATTATGAAAGCAAATAAAACGATGTTAATCGCGGCACTGGCCGTGGGCAGTTTGCTGGCATGGAGCCCGGCCTTGCGCGCGGGTGACACCAACAAACCAGCTGCCACTCCGCCGGCCAGCCAGCCACCCCACGGCGGTTTTGAGCGCATGGCGGAACAACTCAACCTGACGGCCGACCAGAAACCAAAGGTGCAAGCCATCATGGATACGCAAAGGCAGAAAATGCTCGATTTGCGCAACGACACCAGTCTGACGCAGAAGGACCGGCAAGCCAAACGCAAGATTGTCGCGGAAGAAATGGCCCAGCAGATGAAGGCGGTTCTCACCCCGGAGCAGTTTGACAAGTGGCAAAAAACGTCTCCCATGGGACCAGGCATGCTCCATCATGGTTCGCCTGCGGGTAATGATAAAGCCGGGAGCACGAATGCGCCCGCGGCGCCGGCAAAAAATTGATTCGTAGAAACATGCATTTGCACAGGGACGGCCTCGCGCCGTCCCTTTTTTGTTTTCACGCACAAATTTCACATGCAGATTCCATTTGAGCAAAAGCGTGCGGATGCGTATGGTGGGTTTGTGCTGCGCGAGTAGCTCAATTGGATAGAGCGTCGGCCTCCGGAGCCGAAGGTTGTGGGTTCGACCCCCGCCTCGCGTACCAGTCTTCTTTCCGTAAAAAATCTGAATGGATTTGAGGTAATCCGCTTTTTCAATCGGCTTGGGTCACGTCGTCGGGAATTGGGTCAAACCACCGTCAAAACCAGAACAGAAACCAGAACACGGCGAAGGAACGGAAGGAAATGGGGGAAAGACGGTTTGGCGCGGCGTTTTTTGGAAACTACACATTCCGATGAGAAAAACGTGTCCTGACCCAATTCCACGGAGCCTGCCAGAACGCAAATTGATTCACCCCCGTTTTCATTAAAGGCGCCAGACAAAACCGAAGCGCAGATTGTAATCGTAGGCGCGGGTTTGTCCCGAAACCCAATCTGGTGAAGTAATACCGAATCCAATACCAGCGAAGGTTTGCAGGTTGCTGGTGAAATTGTAATCCAGTCCAAAGCCGGTGTAGCCGTACCAGACTTGGTTTGGGTCGGTTGTTGCAACGGAATTAAAATACCAGTAGGCATCCGCTTTGGAACATAGACTCTTGTTGATGCTCATGGAATTGTCGAACCCTGCAAAAACCGTGCGATTATCATTCTCAGTCGCATAAACTTCCGAATCAAACTTGACCGAAAACCCGTATGGCAATCGCACCAGCAGTGCCACATCGCCGCCCCCCAGCACATCACCACCTTCCGTAGGAATAGAGAGGTATGGCCGGATTGCCAGAGCCGTCGTCCCGCTATCATTTCCCCAGAGGTTGACTTTTACCCCGGTGGTGATGCGTCCAAAATCACTGTAAGAACCACCATAATAATAAGACTTTATCTCGTATGACGGGCGAATAAAAATGTCGACATTGTTTAACAAGCCCACCGTAATTCGTGGGTCCCAGAGGAATTCCTCTTTGTCATACCCGACCGGCGTGCTGGAATTAAAGTAGTAATTGAGGAATTCACCTCCACCTGAACGTGGCCGGCATCCAGAGTGCGGGCATCGGTAAACCCGTCATACGCCTCCGAGGACAACGGCCGCAACTGGTCACCGGGCACCGGATTGAAAAGTGAATAATCACTTTTATCAATGGACTGAGGTTCTGCAGCAAAAACCGCCTGCGGGAGTATAAGGTAGATTATCGCTAGAGAAATTGATTGTGTCATGGTTCTTATATCGTGTTGAGTCTCCTGCTTATTGTCAATTGTTTCTGTTCACCCG
>JBEKSU010000218.1:0-6289 GCA_049516755.1 Verrucomicrobiota bacterium
CGGGTCCCGCATCGGCATTTTGGTGGTGGAGGTCCAGGCGGTTTCGCCATTGGGCATGATCTGCTTCTCGGTCTTGTTGATCAGTGCCTCGCCGGTCTGCAGGATCCGCTGCTCATCGGCATAGAACTCCTTGGCCCGCTCCGGAAGTTGAAAATCAAAATCGGTCTTGCCGATGACGTCTTTGGGGTCGGCCACCCCGAGTCGTTTGACGAGCGTCTGATTGAGCTTTACGAACCGGGATTGGACGTCTTTGAAGTAAATCCGGTCCGGGATGTTGTCCAGCAGCGCCTGCAATTGTCGGCGGGCATCTTCCAGATCATTGTTGCTCCGGACCAGCTCGGCGTTTTTCGCCGCCAGCCCGGCGGCCTGCTGTTCCAATTCGGCAACCCGTTGTTCCAATCCGTCGTGTGACTGGCGCCGCCCCGCGCCGGTATGTTTTCCGTTCGAGGCAGCCGAGTCCGCACTTGTCAGGCCGTTATGATTGGTTGTTTTCATAGATACAACACCAAATTGATAGCGAGCAGTTTAAGTGCCATTACTAACCAATTCCCATGGAATTGCTTGAGGCATACTGTCTGTCAGCGCAACGGGTTACACCAATTCTCGGGACGGTCTCAAAAGTATCGGAGGGGCGGGTTATACGAGCCCCTGACTCATGGAATGCCTCTGAAAATGGGGGCTCGTGTAACTCGCCCCTCCGACGAAAATTTTTTTGAAACAAACTCAGCGCGCGGCCCTGCCGGATGTTATTGCTAGTTGAACCGGAAGTTGGTCGGGTCGTAGTCCTGCATGACATATTGCTTCGTCTCCAGCCGCATTTTGCCGGCGCGCCCGTTTTATTTGGTCAACGGGCAAAGAACAAAGCGCCTACGATTCCTGCAACGCATCTTCCGTTCGCTTGCGCCCGGTGATTGCCGTCTGCAATGCCTGGTTGGCTTTGGCCAGATCGGAGGTGCGCTCTTTCACCAGGACCACCATATTGTCATGCGCCTGGCGCAATGTCTCTTCCGCCTGTTTTAATTTCGTGATGTCCCGATGGAGCCCGATCAGGCCGATGATCTTTCCCGACAGGTCCCGTACCGGCACTTTGGTAATGGACGTCCAGGCGGTTTCGCCGTTGGGCAGTATCTGCTTCTCGGTCTTGTTGATCAACGGCTCACCGGTCTTGAATATCCTTTGCTCTTCCGCAAAAAGCTCCCTGGCCTTGTCTGACCGTATAAAATCGAAATCGGTTTTGCCCACGGCGGCTCCCGGGTCGGCAATGCCCAGGCTCTTGGCCAGCGACCGGCTCATCTTGATGATTCGGGATTGGTCATCTTTGAAACTAATCCCGTCGGGAACATTGTCCAACAGCGCCTGTAACAGTCGCTTGGCGCTGGCCAGATCCTTGTTGTCCCAGGCCAGTTGGGCGTTTTTCGCCAACAGCAGCTCTTCCTCGCTCTTGCGCAACGCCTCCTCTGCCCGCTTGCGTGCGGTGATGTCCAGCTGGATTGCCTGCGTGCCGATGACCGTTCCATCAGGGCCAAAGACCGGCGACTTCACGACGTGCAAATAACCGCTTTTCCCATCCGGGGTGAAATATTGTTCCTCATGTTCGATGGGCTGGCCGGTTTGCATGATCAATTGATGATCTTTCTCACCCTGGGCGACCATCTGGGACCGGTTCGGATATTTTATGCCGCCTTCCCGGGTGACGGCGACGAGTTCGTGGGGCAGTTTTCCCAGAACATCCTCCAGCTTGACCGATCTCAGCCGGCAAAATGTGACATTGGCAAAGACATAACGCCCTTCCGCGTTCTTGCGGAAAACGCCGGCGGGTATTTGGTCAACCAGCGATGAATAAAGCGCCTGCGATTCCCGCAACGCTTCGTTGGCTTTGGCCAGATCGGCGGTGCGCTCCTGCACCCGCTGCTCCAATCTGTCATGCGCCTGATGCAGCGCTTCCTCGACCTGTTTCTGTTGCGTGATGTCCCGATTGATGCCCACCACGCCGATGACAATTCCATTCGCGTCCCGCAACGGTATTTTCGTGGTGGACGTCCAGGTGGTTTCGCCGCCGGGCATGACCTGTTTTTCAGTCTTGTTGACCAAAGCCTCGCCGGTTTGCATGATCCGCTGCTCGTCCGCATGGAATTCCCTGGCCCGCTCCGGGAGTTGAAAATCAAAGTCGGATTTGCCGATGACCTGTTCGGGGTCGGCCACGCCCAGTCGCTTGGCGAGCGCCTGGTTCAGCTTGAGGAACCGGGATTGGGTGTCTTTGAAGTAAATCCGGTCGGGTATGTTGTCCAGCAGCACCTGCAATTGCCGGTTGGCGTTGGCCATCGCGGCGTTGTCCCGGACCAATTCGGCATTTTTAGCCAACAGCTCGGCCATCTGTTGTTCCATTCCGTTGGATGATTGGCACGTCTCTGCGTCGGCTGGTTTGCTGTTTGAGCTCGGGCGGATACTGTCAGGATTTCGACTTTTGCTTATATTCATGAGTGTACGACGAACGCGGAAAAAGCAGCTTAAATGCCATATCCGCCTGGATGGGTCATGCTGGCGTAGATTGTTGCTGGCGGCAAAAGCTTGCAAAAGGCCAATGAAAATCATCAGATTGGCAAAACAGCAATTCCGACCCGTAATGTCAGCCGAACCGGAAATACGGGTTAAAACCGTAAAAATGTTAAAAAGGGAAAATGATTACGCTCATTGAATTCATACTGGCAGGATTTCTCGGATGGATTGTGTCAGTCATTTTTCTAGACTATTACGAATCCGAGCGCCCCCAACACAGGATCGAAAACAGTGATGAATTTGAAAATTACAAAAAAGGAATCCAAAGAGCGAAGAATAAACTATCGTTTGGATTTGGGCTGCTTACGGCATTGGCATGGCTGGTGATTTATCGCTGGCTGAATATTTCAAATTAGGACACCGCCGAAATTTCCCGTGTTGAATTTGTTCCCCTGTGGTATGGTTTGACTTCGCGGCAAGGGGTGTGTGATTCAAAATTATTCAATTTGGTTTTGTCATTTCTAAATTATCGCATAGCTCAATCAGAAATGTTGCCAAGGGCAGACAGGGTAAGGTTGAAAAGTCGGCAGGTGCTTTTGCATGTGCAAGCCTTACTGCTTTGCGGGCCATCTCCGGCGTCAACTTCCTGGCCACTAACACGGCGGTTTTGCAAGCGGTGAATTTTCCCCGCACTGTTAATTCTTTTCCGCCAAAATTTTCTCAATTGTCCACTGGTGATCTGTCAGGCTTTGCGCGGGAATTTTTTGTCTGTCGGCTCAACGTGGCGCCATTCGACACCTGGAATATGCGCCGGCAATTATCGGGTTTGATTTACCCTGAAAATAAGAGTTTTCCGTGGCGCTCCACGTCTTGTCTGCCGGACTTCGGTTCTCAGATTTACTTGTTGAACCGGAAGTTCGTCAGGTCGTAGTCCTGCATGACGTATTGCTTCGTCTCCAGCCGCATTTTGTTGGCGCGCTTGGCCTGCGTCTCGCCGCCCGCCGCAATGAAGTCCGCGTAGCTGATGATTTCCGCCCGGATGAAACCCTTCTGGATGTCCGTGTGAATCGTGCCGCCGGCTTCCCAGGCCGTGGTGCCCTTCCGGATCGGCCAGGCGCGGTTTTCCTTGCCGCCCACGGTCAGGAAACAAATATAACCGCCCTCCCGGAACGCGCGCAGCATCAGGGCGTCGGGATTCTCCAGGTCCGCCGGTTCCGCGACCGTAATCGGCTTGGCGGTGAAAAAATTGTGGGCGGCGACGGCTTCCAGGTCGGCCGGCGCCAGGCCGGAATTGAAGACAAATTTCTCCTGCTCGAGCAGCGCCTGGATTTTCTTCAACGCCTGGCGCTCGGCTTCCTGCGGCTCGCGGCCCAGGCGTGTCTCCACAAATTCCAGGTCCTTCAAAATCATGTCCGCCCGGCCCTCCACCGACACCAGGATGGCATCGGCGTCAATCAGCTGGTCCTCGCCCACCACGTCCACCTGCGCGTAGGTTTTCTTGTCCGCCTCGACCAGCTTGTCGGCCTCGTCGAAGCGCGGGTCCTTGAGGTTGTGTTTGCCGGTTTTAATTCCGGACAGACCGAATAAGGCGATTTTCATAAAATTGATTCACCAACGATTACAGAACGCGGCTCAAATACTGCCCGGTAAAACTTTCCGCACAACGGGCCACCGCTTCCGGCGGCCCCTGCGCAACGATGCGTCCGCCAGCATCGCCGCCCTCCGGGCCGAGGTCAATAATCCAATCCGCCGTTTTGATCACATCGAGGTTGTGCTCGATGACGACGAGCGTGTTGCCGGTGTTGCGCAGCTTGAACAGCACTTCCAGCAGCTTGGCCACGTCGTGGAAATGCAGGCCGGTCGTCGGTTCGTCCAAAATGTAAAACGTGCGTCCGGTCGCCTTGCGGCTCAATTCCGCCGCCAGCTTCACGCGCTGCGCCTCGCCGCCGCTCAGCGTCGTCGCCGCCTGCCCCAGCCCGATGTAACCCAGGCCGACCTCGGCCAGCGTCAGCAGCGGATCGTAAATCTGCGGCACCACGCGGAAAAACGTCACCGCCTCGTCCACCGTCATCGCGAGCACGTCGGCGATGTTTTTGCCCTTGTAGGTGATTTCGAGCGTCTCGCGGTTGTAGCGTTTGCCGCCGCACACCTCGCACGTCACATAAACCGGCGGCAGAAAATTCATCTCGATCTTGAGCAGGCCGTCGCCCTCGCATTTTTCGCAGCGGCCGCCCTTGACGTTGAAGCTGAACCGGCCCGGCGCATAGCCCCGGATTTTGGCCGCCGGCAGTTTGGCGAACAGATCGCGGATATGATTGAACATGCCGGTGTAGGTGGCCGGGTTCGAGCGCGGCGTGCGGCCAATCGGCGCCTGATCAATCACGACAACCTTGTCAATCGCCTCAAAACCCATCAACGCGCGATGCACGCCGGGTATTTCCTTGGAGCCGTAAAACTTGCGGAACAGCGCGCGGCGCAAAATGTCGTCCACGAGCGTGCTCTTGCCGGAGCCGCTGACGCCGGTGACACACGTGAACGTGCCGAGCGGGATGCGCGCGTCAATGTTGCGCAGATTGTTTTCCTTCGCGCCGAGCACTTCGAGCCAGCTGTGGTCCTTTCCCGGCACCAGGCGCTTTTTGGGGATGGGAATCGCCAGTTCGCTGCGCAGGTACTGCGCCGTGAGTGAATTTTTGTTCGACAAAATTTCCGGCAATGTGCCCGCCGCCACAAGCTCGCCGCCGTGAACGCCCGCGCCGGGGCCGAGGTCAACGATGTAATCCGCGTTGCGAATCGTGTCCGCGTCGTGCTCCACCACCAGCACGGTGTTGCCGAGGTCGCGCAGGCCCTTGAGCGTGGCCAGCAGGCGGTCGTTGTCGCGCTGGTGCAGGCCGATGCTCGGTTCGTCCAGGATGTAAAGCACGCCGACGAGGCCCGCGCCGATCTGGGTGGCCAGCCGGATGCGCTGCGCCTCGCCGCCGCTCAGCGTGCTGCTCTCCCGGTTCAGCGTGAGATAGCCGAGGCCGACGTTTTTCAGAAAGCCGAGCCGCGCGCGGATTTCCTTGACGACTTCGTGCGCGATTTTCTCCTCGAATTCCGTGAGCCGGAGGCCGGCAAAAAATTCATCGGCCTTTTCCACCGACAACGCGCAGACGTCCATGATGGAAAGGCCGGGAATAGTAGCGCAGGCGTCCCGCCTGCCCCGGCTTTTGGATGCATCTTCTCCCGGCAGGCGGGACGCCTGCGCTACCTTAAATCGTATGCACGCCTCCTCACCGCCCAGCGTCACGGCCAGGATTTCCGGCTTCAAACGCCGGCCCTTGCAGACGTCGCAAAATTGCGGGCTCATGTAGGGCTTGATGCGGTTGCGGACAAATTCGCTTTCGCTCTCGGTGAACAGCCGCTCCAGGTTCGGCAGCACGCCCTCGAACGGGCGGCTGATGGTGTGCTGGCTGCCGCCGCGCCAGAAGTTGAAATCCACCTCGGCCTCGCCCGAGCCGTGCAGCAGGACCTTTTTGAACTCGTCGGGCAGGTTTTTCCAGGGGGTTTCCAGGCTGACTTTGAAATGCGCGGCGATGGAGCGCAGCATGGCCTTGTAATAAATGTTCATCCGCTTGCCCGCCCGCCGCCAGGGCTGCACCGCGCTTTCGAGCGCCTGTTCCGGATCGGGCACGACGAGGCTCTCGTCGAAAATCATCTTCTGGCCGAGGCCATGGCAGACCGGGCACGCGCCGGCCGGCGCGTTGAACGAAAAATGTTTCGGCGTGGGCGGATCGTAGCTTTTGCCCGTGGCCGG
>JBEKSU010000219.1:0-6278 GCA_049516755.1 Verrucomicrobiota bacterium
GGCGGCGCGACGGATGGTTGCGTCATGGCTGGCAATGGAACAAATCAACCGGTGGGGAACAAGCAAATTTAGCTCGCTCGGCGGCGTTGGCGGAACGGGTTCAGCGATGCTTGGAAAACCCGGGGTGTATTCGTTCGACCCGCGTTGGGGCGTTCCGGCAATCTCTCGGTGCTGCCACCCGCATCGGCAACGGGCTGAATTTCACGGATAGAGCCGTCACCGATCAGCAGAAAATCCCATGCCAACGTTTCCCGGATTTTTTGAGATTTACACCGCCCTTCCGGTCGCCGATGCTGCTGGCCATCCGGCTGACATTCTGTTGCAGCTGAAAAAGCTGCCATCGCGAAACATTTTCTTTGCGCCCGGCGTCTTTTTTCAGGAAAGTATGGCCGTCAGGAATCAGGGACTTCTGGTGCGCATACTATACAACATCCTGTTCACGATTTTATTCGTGCTGTCTTCGCCGTATTATTTCATGCGGATGCGGCGGCGTGGCAACTGGCTCCCCGGTTTCCGCGAGCGCTTCGGACATTACAGCGCGGGCCTCAAACAAGTGCTCACCAACCGCCATATTATCTGGATTCACGCCGTCAGTGTCGGTGAAGTCAATTTATGCACGCAGCTCATCCGTGCGCTCGAACCCGAGGTGCCCAACATCAAAATTGTGGTGTCCACCACAACGACCACCGGCATGGGCGAATTACGCAACCGGCTGCCCACGCACATCAGCAAAATTTACTACCCGATTGACCGGCGGAAATTCGTCAACCGCGCGCTGGCCATCATCAATCCCATCGCCATCGTGCTGGTCGAGGCGGAAATCTGGCCCAACTTCATCTGGCGCGCCCGCGGCCTCGGCATCCCGCTCTTTCTCGCCAACGCCCGGCTGTCCGACCGCTCGTACCGGGGCTATAAACGATTTGGTTTTCTATTCCGGCCGATCTTCGCTTCGTTTGCCGGTGTGGGGGCCCAAAATGAAACCGACGCCGAACGCCTGCGGGAAATCGGCTGCCGGCCTGAAGCCATCCGCATCGTGGGCAACTTGAAATTCGACGCGGCCAAACTGAACGAACGCCACATCCTCGACGTACCGACGCTGCTGCGACAAATCGGCGTGCCGCCGGACGCGCCGATTCTAATTGGCGGCAGCACGCACGCGGGCGAGGAAATTCTGCTGGCGGAGATTGCGCAACGGCTGCGCGCACGGTTTCCCAAACTGTTTCTCGTGCTCGTGCCCCGGCACTTCGAACGCGCCAAGGAGGTCGGGCAGCAATTGCGGGAGCGCGACGTGAAATTTATTTACCGCAATGACATCATCACGAACACGCAGCTTCGCGAAGGCGAGGTGGATTGCCTGCTGGTCAACACCACCGGCGAACTGCGATTCTTTTACCAGAATGCGACGGTGGTGTTCATCGGCAAAAGTCTCACCGCCGTCGGCGGGCAAAATCCGATTGAGCCGGGTGCGCTGGGCAAGGCGATGGTCTTGGGGCCAAACATGCAAAACTTCGCCGACATCACGCGGAATTTTGTCGAGCAGCAAGGCGCGATTCAGGTGCGTGACGCCGAAGGATTGGAAGGCGCCATTGCCGGATTGCTGGCCGATGAGAACCGCCGCGCAGAGTTGGGACGCAACGCGCAACGGGTCATTCATGAAAATCTCGGCGCGATTGGCCGCACAGTGGAAATGATTCTGGAACATCTCAAAAAACACGATATTTACATTGCTTCCGACAAATAAAGGTTTTGCCGCCGCATTTTTTCAGTCGTGTCTGCGAAATAAGCATATCCCCGCTTGACGAGTTCGAAAGGTCGTTCCATATTCTTTCTGCTTTCGGTGGTGAACCGGAAGTGTTGAACGCGTATGTCAAAATCGAAGGTACGGAAACCCGAGGTGGATTCGTCCCCCAAGAACCGAAAGCCCGATGGCGTGGTGTTCACTGACAAGACTTCCCGTTTTACTGCCTCCCCGTTGGTCAATG
Organism: Verrucomicrobiota bacterium; assembly: GCA_049516755.1. Lineage (GTDB taxonomy): Bacteria > Verrucomicrobiota > Verrucomicrobiia > Limisphaerales > UBA11358 > UBA11358. Next base: position 1,983 of record JBEKSU010000219.1, read on the forward strand.
GCTCGCCCCAAATTGATTCCGACGCGGAATTATCGGAAAAAATCAAGGAACTTGTCCGCCTCGCACAGGAACAGGGACGCCTGACCTACGGTGACATCAGTGAAACGCTCCCGGAAAACGCGATTGAACCGGATAGGCTGGATCATATTTTTGCCAAACTTCGCAGTCTCGACATCGAAATCGTGGACCAAGCGGAGGTGGACCGCGTCAAAACGCCTGGAGCTGATGAAGAAGACACCACACGGCTGGACATTCTGGATGACCCGGTGCGGATGTATCTCAAGCAGATGGGACAGGTGGCGCTGCTGACCCGCGAACAGGAAGTTGAAATTTCCAAACGCATCGAAGCCGCCGAAAACGAAGTCCGCAAAATCATTTACAGCCTTGGTTTTGCCGGCAAGGAACACATCGCGCTGGCGGAAAAACTCCTGGCCGATCCGCCGCGGGAACGGTTTGATCGCGTGATTCTCGACAAGAAGGTGGACAATCGCACCGCGCATTTGCGCACGCTGCACCGGCTGGTGGGGCAGGTCCGGGAAATTGACCGGGAGGTGGATGAGAAATACACCGCGTGGCGGAACGCGCATGCCAAATCCAAACAAAATCGCGCGCTGGCGGCGTTCAAACGCCTGGACCGGAAACTGCAAAAGGCGTTCCCCCGATTTGGCTGCAAGCACAAGGTAATCGAGGAGATGGCGCTCGTGGCCGAAAACATCCACGACAAATTGCGCTACAGCCTGCACGCGCTGGCCGACGCCGAGGCGCAACGCGAATCCAGCGCCCAACGGCATCTGGTCGAAGCTGAACAGCAAAAAATCAAGGCGCTCGAGGAATTTGTCCGGATGCCCCATGCGGATTACCTCCATACCTTTGACCGCCTGCGCGAGTTTACCACCCGGGCGCTCCAGGCCAAAACCGAAATGGTCGAGGCCAACCTCCGGCTCGTCATTTCCATCGCCAAAAAATACACCAACCGCGGCCTGTCGTTCCTCGACCTGATCCAGGAGGGCAACATGGGACTGATGAAGGCCGTCGAGAAATTTGAATATCGCCGCGGCTACAAATTTTCCACCTACGCCACGTGGTGGATCCGGCAGGCCATCACCCGCAGCATCGCCGATCAGGCGCGGACCATTCGCATCCCGGTGCACATGATCGAAATCATCAACAAGCTCATGCGCACCCAAAAACGCCTGATCCAGGACTATGGCCGCGAACCGACGCCCGACGAAATCGCCGACGAGATTAAAATCCCCGTGGACCGCGTACGCGCCGTTTTGAAAATGGCGCAACAGCCCATTTCACTGCAATCACCGGTCGGCGACACCGATGACGCCAACTTCGGCGATTTCATCGAAGACAAGGCCGCCGACAACCCCCTCGACATCACCAGTTTCAGCCTGCTCAAGGACAAACTCGGCGACGTGTTGTGCAGCCTGACCGAGCGCGAACGGAAGGTGCTGGAACTGCGCTTTGGTCTGGGCGACGGCTGCGCGCGCACGCTCGAGGAGGTCGGGCAGCAATTCAGTGTCACCCGCGAGCGCATCCGGCAGATCGAAGCCAAGGCGCTCCGCAAAATGCGCCATCCCACGCGCATCCGCCAGTTGCACGGCTTTTTGGAAATTGAAAAGATGGATGTGGACTGAATCTGGCGGAACAAACCTGCCAACATCGCTGGGCGCAAAACTATTTCAGCGCAGCAGTCTTCGCTATCCGTTGCAAAAGGCCGCCTTGCCGAGCCGAAGCTTTGAGCGGTGATTGGCAGGTGTGGGTCTGCCCGCCTACGCTTTCAGCTTCGGCGCGGCAGCCTCGCTTTTCGCAGCGCTCTAAGCGAAGGCTGGTGGGCCCGCTCGGACTTGAACCGAGGACCCAGCGATTATGAGTTTAGATATTCTAATATTAGTCAGTTGCGTCGAGTTGTGGTGAATTGCGTTTCTTGCTTGTTTGCAATGGGTTGTACCAAACTGTCATAAACTCATTGCAACTCACTATAACCTGTCAGGACCGAAAAAACGGCCCAGAAACGGCCCAGAAAACTGGATCAGGACGACGTTGGGCTTCTGGACATTGGAAAGGATTGCTGACACGTTGCCATCAAAGTCAATTTTCGCAAGGGTTAAGGAATTACGTATGCCCGATAGAATCTGCTGAGTCCGTTGGTGTTGGGAAACAAGTAATTAATCACACTACCATTGGCAGAATTAGTAACAACAGGTGACCATGTAATCAAGTTGGTCGAGGTCTGGATCACAACCGAGCCTTCAGTTGGCACATCGCTCAAATAAAAAGATGTCGATCCCACGGCTTCGTTCGTCGAATTCAAGACACCGTCGGGTTGAAAATATGTTGAGGCACTGTAGGAATTGAATGTGCCGCCGCCAGTCCACCACCAGTTGGGTACTTGTAAAAAAGTAAAATTGTTGTAGGGCAGGATATGTGCATCTCCAACGTCCACAGCCAAGTAGTTGTTGGCGTCTGGAACATAACCAAAATAATATGCGTAGGTGCCAGTCGGGTCAGCGGCATTGCCTTCAGTTGGATCAGCAAGCAACCATCATCCATCTCCTGCTGCGCGCGCAGGTCCGCTCGCGAGCGGGCGTTGATGACTTTGGTGGTGATGTCGTAGCTCATGGCTTGGCTGGCGGTTGGGGGAGCGATGGAGTCGTCTCGTTTATTTTGCGGCGCAGAGTCGAGAGCATACTGGCCAGCCGCAGGGCGGCGGCTTTGCCGGGCGCGTCGAACCGGCTGTAGCAGATGTTGACGGCTGCAACTACCTCGTCGATTTCGGCGATGGTGATGACGCGGTCAGTTTGGCTCATGATACCCTCCGCAGAATTGCCGGGTTCAACCGCACCAGGTCACCGGGCTGATACTTCGCCCAGTCCAGGGCGTAACGGAAAAGCAGGACGGCCCAGTGCGCGCGACGAAGCGCCTGGTTCATTTTTTCAAAACCTCGAACAACGATCTGGATGTAAAGGGACGGAGGCAGCGGCGACTTGCCTCCGTTGAGTTTTGAAACACCCGCTTCATTTTTGTCGTCGCCGTCCAGGGCGGGTGTTGGGTGAGAGTGAAACCGCGCCGCAACCGGCAATTTGCTTTGATCCATGCCAGCGCTTGGACTGGATGGTTGTGGCGCGGGAAAACTTTCGGCCATGTTATCGCGAAGCGTCATTGGAGCCTCCGTTCGAGAAACGCGGCCAGGCTGGCGCGCGTGAGTTCGTGGTTTACCTCGGTGAATTCACCGGCGCGGACCAGCCGCGTGATGGTCGTGGAATTGATGGTCCACTGAACCTCGATCTCGCCGCGTGGGAAAGTCCGGCGGTTGCCAAGAATCTTGCTGATGATTTCCTTCTCAGGCGACCAACGCACTCCAACCGCTCCCAGGAGCTCGTCCTTCCAGAAACGCAGCTCGCGAATATCGCCGTCCGGCTTCACGCCCACGTTAAAAACCCATCGGAGGAATTTCGGATGCGTCGCATCGCCCACGCAATTGAGGACGCTCTCGGCATCGCAACCGCGAGCGATGCGCACCGCCTCCAAAGTCACCAGCACGGTGCGCGCGCTGATCTCCAGCGGCAGGCTGCGTTGAATGGCGGATTGAGTGGTCATGTTTACCAACGGGGTTTGCGGTTGACGGAAGGATGCCGGGCGTTGAGTTGGGCGAAGCGAGTGGAGACCGCGCCCTCCAGAAGTTCACGTTGCTCGTCGGTGATGCCAACGACGTGCGGTATCACGTTCAGCCGGATGCCCGGACAGCTTCTGGCACATCGTTCAGGGTTACGATCTCGTTGCGTGGCGCTTCACTGGATCGCCGCTGACCAGTCCGCTCGCCAGCGAGATGTTGTTGCCGAGTGAGGCGATCCATTCCCGGCAGCCGAATCCGTATCTGTACTGGCGCGGCATGGGACCACTCAACGTGGCGATGGTTGCCGCTGGTGCCGACTACGCTGCCGCGCAATACGCGAAAGGTTACTGGCTCAACAATGCGGACACCGGCGTCATCGTCACCACTGAGCAGCAAACCGACCCGGCGCAACGCGCCGCGATCCTCGCCGCCCTGCGCGAACGCAAACGCGCCGCCGGCACCGCCGACCGTCCGCTCTTTTTGTGGGGCGGTGCAAAAGTTGAGAAGCCTCAGCTCTCCGGCATGGAGCAGCAGTTCATCGCCAACCGGGAAATGAACCGGCAGGAGATTGGCGCGATTTACAAGGTGCCCGAATCCATCATGGGATTCAGCCAGGCGAAAGCCTCGGCGCTCTCCGGCGGCGGAAACGCGATTGAGCAGGAAGGCATCGC
>JBEKSU010000220.1:0-6263 GCA_049516755.1 Verrucomicrobiota bacterium
GGGAACGCGGAAGGGATTGAGACAAACTCCGGCTTCTTGTGCGCTGTATCGGATTGGCTTACGATTCAGGCTTTGTGAACACTGAAGCAGAAATACTGGCACAGGTGAAAAACCTCTTGAGGGAGCAGAGGCGTGGCCCCGATATTCGCAATGCTGCTGTGTTCGCATGGAGGCATATCATAGACCGTTACGGGGGACAGGCAGAGGAATCATACTTCATTAACGCCATCCAAAATATGGCGCTATACAGGCAGGCAACGATTCTTGAGCCTGCCGAATTGTTCGACGAATGGAAAAAAGCCGGATGGATTGAGTATTCGCCCAATGGTTCCGAAATACGAATCACGTCCGTAGGTGTCGAACAGTTGAACAGATGGGAAACCGATTCGCTGTTGATTCAGAGCTTCGATTTGAGCGTTAATCTTGGCGAGCGCCGCCGTTGCGTTGTTTCCGTTTCCAGTTTTGTTTCTTGTTTCAGTCTTCATACTTTTTTTGTTTTGTTGTTTTGCCGATTCATTCGGCATTGGAACTGGAGTACGGGTGGGGGCGCAAATTGGCAACGAGAGGGCGCAAAATAGTTATTTGGGGCTAAAACGTGAGCTTTCTTGCCATCTTCTGCATGTGCTCACGATTCAAATGGCCGTAGGTTTTTCCAATCAAAACGCCGCCGTCCTTGTGGCCGACCCACTTGGCAATTGTCATGTAGTCAATCCCCGCCATCACGCAGGTTGAAATGAAATAGTGTCTGGTCAGGTGAATCGTGAAATCCGGCAACCCCACGACACGGCGAACACCTTCAACCATTTTCTGGAATGACTGAACGGCAATGCGAGTCCGATGCGGTTTGCCCAATCTGTATGAGGGGAACAACAAGTTCACCCCTTGATACGCCTTGGCCTTCATGCACAGCAGGTGATTTTCAAGATTGGTGCTGAAATCAACCCGCCGACTTTCAAAGTTCTTTGTCGTGTCCCCTTGGAACGCAAGTTGCCGGTTTTGCCAGTCAACATTCTCCCATTTCAAATTCGCCACTTCCGATTTCCGCCCACCCGAATACATGCACAACAGCAGAAAATCCGCGAACTGTTCTCCGGTTATTGGACGACTTCGCAGGGCTTCGGTTCCAATTTTCAGGATGTCTTCGGTTGAAAACAATTTTCGCTCCACCGATTTGACCTTCAACGGCGTGATGCCCTCCATCGGCAATTTGGAAATGTATCTTTCCGTCTTCGCCAACCTCAATACCGCACGCAGGGCTTTAACGTGATGATTGGCCGTACTCGGGGACAATCCCCGTTCAAGCAGTTTTCCACGATAAGAGAGAATTTGTCGTGACGTGATTTTGCTGATTCTCATGTCGGCCCCAAGAAACCGTTCCCAGTGTTTCAAGCAATTGTCTTCCCGAATCGCCGACACCCGAGCCTTGCCCGACACCTTCCGATAATGCTCGCGGAACGTTTTGAAATCCGGTGCCGATTTCGTGCTTGTGACTTCTCCATCCTTAATTCCTTTCAGCACGTCATACATGGCCTTGATGGCATCGTTCCGGTCTGTTGCGTCCTTTAACCGGATTCGATTCAGTTTTTTGATGCCGGTTTCAGGGTCAACAATCATCGCCTGAACGTAGAACGAGCCATTCCGCTCCCATAAACCGCGAATCCTTCGGCGTGAACGGTCAAATACCTTTTGGAATGAACTCACCCTCGAACCAGAACATAGACCAGAACAAATGGCGAATCTCAGGATTTACATCGGGGATGCTATTGACCAGAATACGCTTAGTGCGGATTGATTGAGGCGTCGTCTGACCTCCGGAGCCGAAGGTTGTGGGTTCGACCCCCGCCTCGCGTACCAGCCCAAAAAGCTTTCAGGCCTCCCGCGCCGGATCACAGAGGATCATTACAACGGATTTTTATGCGATTTCGTGTTTGACGGCGGCGCGCAGAAGGGCGAAAACAAGCTGACCCATGAAACTGAAAGACGTGGTTCTCTGGTTGTGCGTGGCGGCGCTTTTGGCCACCGAGGTTTTTCTCTTTATGGCCAAGAGCCAAAAGGATGCGGCGATCGTCCGCCTGCATGAGTCGCAACAGAAGGCAGCGCAGTTGCAGTCGGATATGGACAAGCTAAAAAGTTCGAGCGTCGCCACGTTGAGCGCGGAAAATGCCCGGCTGCGCGCCGAGAACCAGGGTTTGACCCAGAAATTTTCCCAGTTGCAAAAAGACAACAACCGGTTGCGCGGGGCGAATCAGCAAATTACGCAGCAATTACAAACCTCGCGCGATGCCGCGCAACAGCAGCAGGAACAAATGCAGCAAATTCAGACGGACAATCAACCGGATCAGCAGGCCAACCCCGCCACCGAGGCAACGGCGGAACAATCAATGTCGCCGGCCGCCCAGCTCAACGCCTGCATCAACAATCTCCGGCAAATTGACGCCGCCAAACAGCAGTGGGCTCTGGAAAATGATAAAACGGCCGATGACATTCCGTCCGCCCAGGACCTGTTGCCGTATTTTTCCAACGCCGTTTTCCCCGTCTGCCCTTCCGGCGGCACCTATACGATCAATGCGGTCGGTGTGCTGCCGGCTTGTTCCGTTCCCGGTCACGTTCTGCCGCCGTAGTGACCCGTTTTTTTTGATTTTCATTCTTGGCTTTTGCCGTCGTTCACCTAAAATTTCCTTTCCATGATTGACACGGACATTGAATTACTGAAGGGCATCGCAAACCAGTTGCGGATACACTCGATCACCTCAACGACCGCGGCGGGCAGCGGACACCCGACTTCGTGCTGCTCGGCAGCGGACGTGGCGGCCACGCTGTTTTTTGGCCACATGCGTTATGACCCGAAGAATCCCCACTATTACAACAATGATCGTTTCATCCTTTCCAAGGGCCATGCCGCGCCGCTGCTTTATGCCGCGTGGGCGGAAACCGGCCTGTTCCCGGCCAGCGAATTGTTGAAACTCCGCCAGTTCGGCTGCGACCTGGAAGGTCATCCGACCCCGCGTCTGCCGTTCGTGGACGTGGCGACCGGCTCGCTCGGCCAGGGTCTGGGCGTGGGCGCGGGCATGGCGCTGGCCGCGCGCCTCGACAAACTCGATTACAACACCTACGTCCTGCTCGGTGACGGCGAAATCGCCGAAGGCGCAGTCTGGGAAGCGGCGTCGCTCGCAGGCGTTTACAAGCTCAATAATTTGATTGCCATCGTGGACGACAACCGTCTCGGCCAGAGCCAGGCCACGGCGTTCGGCCATGACATCGGCGTTTATCGCAAACGTTTTGAAGCCTTCGGCTGGCGCGTCGAGGACATTGACGGCCACGACATCGAGGAAATCCTGGAAGTGCTCGGCGGGGTCGGCTTGAACGATCAACCGCTGTGCATCATCGCCAAAACCTACAAGGGCGCGGGCGTTTCATTTTTGCAGGACTTGGACGGCTGGCACGGCAAGCCGTTGAACAAGGAGGAAGCCGCCAAGGCCATCGCCGAACTTCAACCCACCGCGAAATCCGGCATCGGCGTTCCGATTCCCGCGCCGTCCCAGTTGCCTGCGCCGAACAACACCGCGCCCGCGGGTTATCCGCCCACCAATTACAAGCTGGGCGATTCGGTCGCAACCCGCGAAGCCTATGGCGCCGCACTTGTCCGCATCGGCGAAGCGGACCAGCGCATCGTGGCGATGGATGGCGACACGAAGAATTCCACGTTCGCGGAAAAGTTTTTCAAGAAGTTCCCGGCTCGTTCCACGGAATGTTACATTGCCGAGCAAAACATGGTCAGCGTGGCCACCGGCTTCGGCGCGCGCGGCAAGGTGCCGTTTGCGTCCACGTTCGCCGCATTTTTCACCCGCGCCTTCGACCAGATCCGGGTGGCGGGCATTTCGCAGGCGAACCTCAAGCTAGTCGGCTCGCACGTCGGCGTGAGCATCGGTGAAGACGGTCCGTCGCAGATGGCGCTGGAAGACATCGCCATGATGCGCGCGATTGTCGGCAGCGTGGTGCTGTATCCGAGCGATGCGGTGAGCACGGAAAAGTTGCTCGAACAAATGGCACTGAACCGGGGCATTCATTTCCTGCGCACCTCGCGGCCCAAGACGCCGGTGATTTACGGCAACGACGAAAAATTCCCCGTCGGCGGCGCAAAAGTGCTGCGTCAGAACGCGGGCGACAAGGCCACCGTTGTCGCGGCGGGCGTGACCCTGCACGAAGCGATCAAGGCGGCCGACGCGCTGAAGGCCGAAGGCATCGGCATCACGGTCATTGACGCCTACAGCATCAAGCCGTTGGGCCGGGACGTGATCAAAGCCGCCGCGCAAAAGACCGGCAACACCGTCATCACCGTTGAAGATCATTACCTCGAAGGCGGTTTGGGCGACGCGGTCGCCGGCGAACTCAGCGTGGACGGGATCAAGGTCCACAAGCTGGCCGTGAATGCGCTGCCGCGTTCCGGCAAGGCCGCCGAACTCCTGGCGCACTTCGGAATTGACGCCGCGGCCATTGCGAAAAAAGTCAAATCCCTGGGCTGATTTGGCGCGGCAGGTGCTGTTTTCAAGGCAGGCAACCCGGCGGCAGCCTTTTGCTGCCGGAATTTTTTGCCAGGGTCGGACCATGCAATTCCATGCGAAATATCTTTGGCTTATCCTGCTGACGGCCGGCTTTTGTTTCGGTACGCCGCGGACGGCGCGGGCGGAGGATGTCTGCGCTATTTGCGGCAAGGAGATTCAGGGCCCGATTTACCTCATGACGGACAAGGTCACCGGCGAAAAAGTGATGGTCTGTTCCCATTGCATCAAATTGCCCCTGTGTTCCATCTGCGGTTTGCCCGTCAACGCCAGCGGTGTTGCCCTGCCGGACGGGCGTTACCTTTGCGCCCGCGACGCCAAAACGGTGGTGCTGAAAGCAGACGACGTCGAACACATTTGCGGACAGGTCAAAGATGACCTCGACCGGCTGTTTTCCCGTTTCACATCTTTTCCGACGAATGTGGATGTCACGGTCATCGATCGCATCGATGTGGATTCCATGTTTTATACGGAAGGCAATGGTTCGGAAAGCCCCGACCTGCTGGGTTGCATCCGCCCCGAGACGGCCAACAACCAGACCCGATACAAGATGAGTCTGCTGATCGGGATGCCATTGGCCCAGTTGAAGGAAACCTGTGCCCACGAATATTCCCATGCGTGGGTGGGGGAAAATGTGCCCAAGGAGCGGAGGGCGAGATTGGGCCGCGACGCCGAGGAAGGTTTCTGCGAGCTGGTCGGTTATTTGTTGATGGATTCACAGAACGAAGAGGTGGAAAAAAAACGGGTGCTGCACAACCATTACACTCGCGGCCAGATTGACCTCTTTATCGAGGCGGAAAAGCGATACGGGTTTGATCAGGTCCTGGATTGGATGAAATACGGCGTGGCCCCGCAATTGGAGGCAGGCCATGTGGACGCGCTCAGGGACGTCAAGTTGCCTGCGGCAAAAACCGTGGCCGGCCGTCCCGTCAGTTACCGCTCAACCAGCCCACCGGTCCCGATTCCAGCCCCGACCGTCATCAAGCTCAACGGGATTTTATGGGGCAGCCGGCCCGTGGCCATCATCAACGGCTGCTCCTTTCTGGCCAACGACCGCAACGCGGTGAAAGTTGGCGGAACCAATGTGAACATCCGTTGTCTGGGGATCCAGAAAACATCCGTTCGCATCCAGAACGTTGATTCGGGAAAGGAACAGGAACTTACCCTGCCGGCCAATTGACCGGGCACCGGCTTTGCGGGGCTTTTCCCGGAGCGCGGACAGCTTTGTCCGCATGTTCCTGTCACATGCGCCTTTACGCGGACAAGGCTGTCCGCACTTCTTGCGTTGCGCTGCGCCTTTTTGCGCCTGGCGGTCCCAATTTCCACCCATTGCCAGATGCCGGTTTCTGGGGCACATTGCTGGTGGTGATTGTTTATGAGCGAAACGGGAAAATTCCTCAAAGGCAAATTGCTGCTGGACGGCGGCGTTTTGAACGGTTCCTTTTTCCATCACACGGTGGTGCTGATTTGCGAGCATAATGCCGAGGGCGCTTTTGGCCTCGTGCTCAACCGCGCCGCCGGCAACAAGGTGGGGGAAGTGCTCGTGGCCAACCTGCCCGACCGGCTCCGGGATTCACCGCTGTTTCTGGGCGGGCCGGTGCAGCCGACCGCGTTGAGCTTTTTGCATGCGGACACTTTCATCCCCGACGGGAATGTGTTTCCCAATTTGAGCCTCGGCCATTCGCTGGATGACCTGTTGGAAAT
>JBEKSU010000221.1:0-6262 GCA_049516755.1 Verrucomicrobiota bacterium
ATAACCTTGAAGCTGTAAAACTGGGGAGCCCCAAACCCCGTGGATAAACTTATGGTCAAAACGCGCTCTCCCTCTCCTTTGAACAGATTGTGTCCCGCGCTCTTCCAATTTCCAGAATAGGCCACCGCAATACCTTTGCTTCCCCTTACGGCACTAAAAAGCTCGATTCGCCCAGTTTCGCCTGCGCTTATCTCATTAAGTGGGCAATTGACAAAATCAAAAGTTGCCGCGTCTATATTTCCGTCATCTGATGAATAAATTGCGCTCCCATGAGGCCATTCAGGAATTATCCCCTGCTGTGGGTGCGGGCCTCTCATCGGAGGAACGATTTTAACTAATTTCAGCCGCACACTTTGAGGCTCGCGGTTTGGATTATTTACATGGAGCAGAAGTTGTGCGTAAGTCGATACTGATTCAGGTCGAATTTTGCATTCTGCATTAATCTGAAATGGTTTTGTCTCCGTTAAGGAATCAATCCGTTCTTGAAGGTATCTAATTTCCTCATGGTATTTTTCAAATTGCTCTTTGTAGATTTCGTATGGGGCTTTCAAAACATGGTATATGAACCAAATCACCCAAAGCCCCACCGGAATAAGAGCGAGCCAATAATTCATATTGGCTTCCCCCCTCTCCTCATTGAAATTCTGGTGCCGCCTTGAATACCAGGCGAGAACAAAAAGGCCAATCGCCGCGAGTGCCAAAGTAATATCAACGACCAATCCAAACTTTTCCCGTGACTCTTCCCATCCTTTCCCAATTGCAATACCCCAAAATCTGAAAATTGAATGTGCCTTTGGGGTGGGCTTTTCTGGAAGCGAATCTGACATGCTGCTAGAGCATCCCAAAACGCCAGAAATGCGTAAAGAATCATGTTCTCCTGCACTTTTCCTAACGAATTGATGCCTAAACCGTTGAAACTAAATGGGTTTGTGAAGTACATATGCCCTTTTGGTGTTGTCACCAGAACTGGTGACTGGCAGGTTTTGGGGGATGAGGTAGAATCCCATTGTTGTTGCCGTACGTAGTTCTCAATTCTGTATGAAGAGGCCGGACCCGTTGTCCGGCCTTTCTGTTTTATCTGGCTTCGCCTTTTCGAGACGTGAACCCGTGTTTTATGCCGATTTGCGCTGTTTTTCCTGGATTACAATCATGATCAACATCAGGCCGGTGATCCCGACGCAACCCCATCCGAACCAATCGCCGTGCCGGTTGTAAAAGGTTGGTTGCCGTTTTTCGCCCACCGGAATTTTAATTGTCAGGAAGCCGGGACCGTAAACGCTGCCGGTTTTGTCCCTGAAAATATCACGCAGCCGGCCGGTGGCGTCCGCCCAGCAGGTCAGGCCGTTGTTGCAGCAGCGCACAAGCGGAACCCCGTTTTCCACGGCGCGAAAAATGGCGGCGGCGGCCTGCTGCCATTGCGCGGCGCCCTCGCCGAACCAGCCGTCGTTGGTCAGGTTCACCAGAAAATCAGTGTCGTCCTGGACATATTCCCGTGCCACGTGCGGAAATGCGTCCTCGAAACAGATGAGCGTGGCGGTTTCGACTTTTTGGCGGGGCGAGACTTCCGGCGAGCCGCCAATCGAAACCGAAACAACGTTTGTGTCTTCAAACGGCTCGCGCTGACGTTCGCCCCACCTATCCATCTCAAACGGCACCGGATGGTCGCCGGATGCAAAGCTGCCGGTGATGGGCGTAAACCATTTGATGAACGGCAGCCAGCGCACGAGCGGAATGTATTCGCCAAAAATGACCAGTTTTTGTTTGTGATAAACCGCCGCGCATTTGCCTTCCGGATTGAATAGGAAAGCTGCGTTGAAGGCATCGTAGTCGCTGTTGGTCCCGGCATCGGAACGCCGGACATAATCTTCTGCATTGATAATCAGCCAAAGGTGATGGGTGCGGACGAGGTTGGTGATGGCGATGTAGCTGGCCTCGTCAAGTTCCGGCACGGCGGATTCCGGCCAGATGAGCAAATCCGTCTGGTTCGTAACCGCGCTTTCCGACAGTTCCAGCAGTTGCTGAAAACGGTTGGCGTTTGCGTTAGGGTCCCAGATCAACGACTGCGGAATACTGGGTTGAACGAGCGTGAGGCGCAGGGTCGCGCCGGGCGGATTTTGCCCGTTCATGCGCGCGAAGCCGAACGCGAACAGCGCCGCAACGACGGCCAGCGGCAAAAGTGTTTCCGCCTGCCACGCAAACCGGGAGGCGGGCTTCCGGAAAATCATGCGCACGGCGGAAAACAGCGACAACGAGGCCCACACAACCAGAAATGAAACGCCGTAAACACCGGTAGCCGAGGTGATTTGAATGAGCGGTATCAGTTGAAATTGCGAGGCGCCGAGAGGATTCCAGGGAAAACCGCTGAACAACCGCAGGCGGACCATTTCCAGCGCCACCCAGGCGGCGGCGCCACCCAATGACCACAGCAAACGTCCGGTCCATGATTCAAATCCGCAATCCGCGTTCCCTGCCGCGGCGAAGCGAAGCATAGACGGACGCATTCCGCATTTCGAGACCAGCCACACCCAGACCGCCGGATACAGAGCGACATAGGCGGCCAGTGCGATCCAGCCGAGAATCGGAAATCCGGGCACGGGAATGAGCAGCAGCCAGCAAAGCGACGAAAGAAAATGTGCGAGTCCGGCCACGTAACCGGCGCGAAACGCGTCGCCGCCGGATTTGCCATAAGCGGCGGCCACCATCAGGGCTGGCGCAATCCAGGCGCAACCGGCGATGCCCGTGTTCGGAAACGCGGCGGTCAGCAAAAGTCCGGCGCCGATGGCCAGGAGATAACCGCTGCGAATCAGAAGTTCGTTGAGAAAACTTTTCAACGTGGTGAATGGCGAATAATCCTGGGTAAATGTCGGGCCAGCTTTCGTACATCCGGCGGCTTGTTTCAGGACGGCGGAACTGGCGTTGACGACGATGGCCTCGCGCGCGCTGCGCCAGACGGTGAAATCCACGGACGAATTTCCGGCGTAGTCAAAACCGCGTTCGCCGAATTTTTCAATGAGGACCTTCAGTTTGTTGGCGCCGCGCAGATTGGTTTTGCCGTCGCTGCCCAGCACCTCGTCAAACAATCCGACGTGGTCGGCTACCGGCAGGGCCATGGCTCGGTCGGAGGCGGTGGCGAGAATCAATTTCCGGCCGGCGGTCTTTTGTTCCTGCAACCAGGCGAGAAACGGCTCGTGGTAGGGCAGGGCGGCAGGATCAATCGTGACGCGCCGGACAAGCTGGCGCTTCAAGTAAGCCCGGCCGCGCGCCCACCAGAAAAGAACGGGCAGAAGCTGGAACGGATTTCGCCGCAGCAGTCGCGCCAGCGATTCCCAGAGCAGATCGGTCCGGATGAGCGTGCCGTCCAGGTCCACGCAGAGCGGGACTGGATTGGCTGGGGCATCGGTCGGTGGCGGCATGGGATTTGATTAACCGTTGAGTGCGCGTTGCAGCAAGGCTTTTTCACGTTCGCCGTAGTTCAATTTCAACGCCTCGGCACGGGCGGCTTCGGTCATTTTCTGCCAGGATTTTTGCAGGGCATTGATGGTTTTGTCCTCGGCGGTCCTGGCTGCGAGGCCGGCCAGTTGGAATTCGAGGAAAACCAGACAAAGCGCGTCTTCGAGTACTCGGGCTTCCAGGTCGGCTGGGAAATGTTTCTTGAGGTTCAAATCCTGCACGCGGCAAATCATGTCCTCCGGGTATCCCACCTCGCGTAAAATCTCCCCCGCCTTTTGGGCGTGAAACTTTTTGAGCGTCGCGCGCCATTGCAAATAGCCGGCTCGGGTCATCGGATAAGACTGGCGCGGGATTTCCCAGCGGCAGAGATGCTGGCAGCGTGCCGCCAGGCGAAGTTCCTCGGAAGCATCCGGGCAAAGATGCAAAACCCACCGGGTCAGCCGCTGGGCATAAACCCATTCGCGCGGTCGGGAGACGCCATCGGCGATCTCGGTGCCGGGGTCGCGGGAATTTTCCGCGTCGAAACGCCGCACGGCGGATTCAAACCGCTGGGAATTGCCTGGTCGAAAAGGTGCGGACACGTGCGGGATTATTCCAGAAGCGGGTATCGGCGCAAAGGGGATTTGACGCCGGACTCAATACCGCATGGTTTCCCGATAACGTTTGGCCGACATGCCGGTCGAGCGTTTGAAGGCGATGCAAAAGCTGTTGATGCTTTGATAACCGCACATTTGGGCGAGGGTCTCAATCTTGTTGCCGGATTCAGCGAGCAACTTCTTGGCGTGTTCGATCCGGACGCGTTGCAGTTCCTGGCCGGGGGTGCGGCCGATATGCTCCAAAAACGCCTTGTGCATTCCGCGCCGGGACATGGCGGAAACCACAACCAGATCCTTGACACAGATGGGCTCATGGCTGTGTTCCCAGATGTAGCGCAGACTTTTGGCCACACCGGCGTGCTTGATGGCCAGAAAATCACTGCTCCGGCGCACCACCACGCCCCGGGCGGGAATGCGGATGGGGTCCTTGGGCGGCCGCTTGTCGTTCATCAGTTGATCCAGCAATTCGGCACCGCAATAACCCAGGGTTTCCAGATTGGTGTCCACACTCGACACGGGAATATGCATGGCCTCGGGCGCCAGGAGATAATTTTCCGCGCCCACAATCGCGACCTGCTCGGGAACGTTTATGCCAATGCTTTCGCACGATTCCAGAACGTCGAGCGCCAGCTGGTCATTGGCCGCAAAAACCGCCAGCGGCTTGGGCGCGCGTTTCATTTCAGCAGTCAGCCACTTGCGCTTCCGCTTCCACGCTTCGCGATCGTCGGCAAAGTTCGGGGAACGGTGCCAGCGCAACCAAGGGCATTCATAACCGGCCTTTTTCAGCACGTTGACGAATCCCTCGCCGCGTTCTTCGTATGACCAGTTTTCGCTGTCGCTGTAAAACATGAAATGATTAAATCCGCGCGAAATGAAATGGTCGGCAACCAGTTGTGCCGCGTGAGCGTGGTCTTGCAGCACGCGCGGAAATTTCAATTGCGGCCGGCGCAGGCTGAAATCCACCGTGGGCTTTTTGGTGGATTTGACAAATTCGGCCAGATCATCGCCGACACCCAGCCAGGCGAGCACTCCATCACCTTCCCAACCCCAGGGAATGATTTTTTCCCTGGCCAGATCGGCATATAAACGCCACCGATGTTCCTGGGCATATCGTTCAATGCCCTGGTGCAGGCGGTAATCATACCACCCCAGCGCCAGCAGCACGCGCTTTTGCTTTTTGGGCATGGTTATAAACAACTATAAACCGGGAGCGCAGTTTTTCAAGAGTTTCCAGGGAAAAAGTGCACTTTTTTCAAATCATGAAAAAAACTGCCGCCCGGGATGCAGCCGCCCGCCGGCGGAATTCATGCATCCATCTGATCAGGCGCGGAACGGAACCGTTTCAATGATGGCAGCCGCAACCCGCACCGCACGAGCCGTCAGCAAGATCCGCTTCGGTGGGAACACGGCCCAGTTCGATCGTTTTGGAGATGGTTTTATGGATTGAATGCTGCATCGCGTGCAGCTCTTCCTGCGCATCAAGAAATCCGCGCGCAATGGCATTGTTCATCAGGGCGTCGCGATGTTTCTCGAAGTCGGCAATCTCGGCGCTTTCGAGTGGCTGCGACCGCGACTGTTTTTCCTGAAGCGCCTGCCCCTTGCTCATCACCGTTTCATATTGGCCGCGCGCGCCGGAGTCGGACAAAAAGGTGTCAATGCGTTTGCGGATGGAAATCATTTCCGGCTGGTCAACAATGGTCTGGCACAGTTCCCGGGTCTTGGATTCAATTTTTGTGGGCATAATGTTTAATTCGGAACCCAATAAATCACAGATTCCGATGAAAAGCAATCGGATTGGCACCTCCGCCTGAACCGCAATTTCCCTGGTCACACCGGATGCAATCCATTCACCCTTGGCGCCATGGATTGCGGAAGGCCCTGGCGGAACATCCGTTCGGGACGACTTGCCGCGGCGTAGCCTTTGGCGAAGCCGGATCAAGCGACGATTTGGGTGCATGCACTATTTACTCAGGCGACTGAAGAAAGTCCGGACGGATTGGAGGTTCACCCCGAAAGCACCTGCTCACGATTTGTCAGAGTTCGGGGCTGACGACGCTGGTGTACAACCTCAAACGGGTCTTAAATCTGGTGAGTTTCGAGCAATTGATGATGGCGGTCGGGGTGAAAGTCCCGCAAAGGGCCTGAAGTCGGGGCGGCAGGCCCTTTTTTTGATTTGTCCATCCCTTAAACTTCCGGGATGGATGTCGGTACGGATT
>JBEKSU010000222.1:0-6201 GCA_049516755.1 Verrucomicrobiota bacterium
CTCCTTCTCGGCCACGGACGAAAGAATTTCCTCCGGCTCGGCGTGGTCGGTTTTCTCCGGCTCGACAAGGCCGAGGCTGGCGAGCGTGAGGTTGTAACCGTTGGCGATGATTTTTTCGGCAGGCACGCACCACGCCACGCCGTCGGCGGTCTGGCGTTTCAGCCATTTTTTCAGCAGGTCGGGAAAGTCGTTGGGGAATTGTGGGCCAAACTTTCGTGCCTTCTTGAGCGATGAGCCGTCGCCCTGCACGCGGTAAAACCAAGCTTCCTTCGTGGGCTTGCCGGTCTTCTGGAAAATGAGGAAGCAGGTCGGGTTGGGTGTGTAAGGCTCGAACATTCCCTTGGGCAGCGTGACGACGGCTTGCAGGTCGCACTCGGCGAGCAGGCGTTTTTTTACCTCAATGTGCGAGTTGGAGTCGCCAAACAAAATGCCATTTGGGAAGATGATACCAGCGCGTCCTCCGGGCCGCAAACTGCGGAGCGCGGCGGCGAGGAACAGAACATATTTGTCGCCCTTCTCGATGCGCAAAGAACGCTTAGCGTCGCCGCGCTGGCCGGAGAACGGCGGGTTTTCCAGAATCACGTCGAACTGCACTTCGTCCCACTTATCCTCGCTGCCGCAGATGGAATCGCGCCGGACGATGGGTGAGTAATCGAAACCGTGAAGCACGGCGTTCATGGCGGCCATGCGGATGATGTCCTTGTCGCCCTCGAAACCGTGGAGCGTGCCTTGTTGCAGAAATTTCCACTGCGACGGCTTGAGGCGGTCGCCCATGCCGCGTTTGACTGGCTGGCCGTAAGGCGCGGGGACTTCGCGGATAAATTCCGGCGAACTGTTCGCCAGCAAAATGTGTTCGTAGGCGGCAATGAGGAATCCGCCCGTGCCACACGCGGAGTCGCACACGGTCTGGCCGATTTGAGGATTCACCATTTCAACAATGACGCGGATGAGATGACGCGGGGTGCGGAACTGCGCGGCTTTTTTCTGGCTGCCGAGGTCGTTGACAAGGATTTCAAACAAATCGCCCTTTACGTCGGCATCTTCGCTCAACAAGTTTTGGCCTTTGAGTGTGTCCACCGCCTTGCGCAATGTCGCGCCATCAGGGATGACGACGGAGGAATCTTCAAACAAGGCGCGGGCAGCGGGCGAGAGCGCGGGATGCAGCGCGAGTTTCGGTAGCAGGGTGCGGAGCGTTTCGAGCATCCGCCCGTTGTCAGGATCGGACGTGAGCACTGACCAGCGGAGTTTGCCGAAATCCACCTTGGCCTCGCCGATCTTCACTTCGGTAAAAATGGACTGGCGGCGGGCGTTGCCATTGTCCGCCTGTTCGGTGTCCATTTCTTCGAGCATTTTCAAAAACAGGAGGTAGGAAATCTGCGTGACGTAGGTAATCGGGTTCGTGACGTTGGCTTCCCACATCACTTTGCAGAGACGTTTGAGCAGATTTTGGAGTGAGGTGTTATCCATGAAATTATGCGGCGGCGATGAGATCGTTCAATTCCTGCATGATGGCGGTGAGCCGGTCGCGCCCAAACAGCGCTTCGGCGCGGGCGCGTCCACCTTGGAAGGTGAATGGTGGGCGGGTGAAAATGCTGGGATCAAGCGGGACGTATTTCGTCTCGGTCACGGCGGCGGAGACGACATTGCGCAACAGGCTCAAAAGCCGCGCCTGATCGGGATTAATGCTGCTGGAATGTTCGGCCACCCAGGCATTGAAGGCGCGTTCGACACGCTGCTGGCGCGTGGGCAGTTCATACAAACCGAGCGCAGTGCGGATAAAATCGGAAAGCGAACCGGACGGCTGCTCGAACGCTTTGCGGAGCGCGGGTTCATCAAACCAGAATTCGGGCGAGTTGAGTTTCTGAGCGAGTTCTTCCCACTCGTTATCGGTCAGAGATTCGCCCGCCATGATTTTGCGGACAGCCGGGTCGGTGTCGCGCAATTCCTGAATCCGCTTGAGCCAGCCGTCCTGATAGGTCTTGCGGTCAATCGCCATGCCCTCCGGGCCGACGTGAATGAGTTCGCGGCGGCGAATGGTGTCTTCCTTTGCTCCCATCGGGATGACGGTAAATTCACGCGGCGGGCCGGGCGGGCCGGGCGGCGGCGGTGGTGTTGGGCCGGGGCCTGGCTCTGGTCCGGATTCGGGACCAGGCTGAGGGCGTCGCCCCACTTGTTTTGGCCGGTGATATTGCGCGCCGGGGTCGTTGAACTGCGAATGATTGCCGACGAAATCGTAAATCAGGAACGAGGTTTTGCCGATGCGTGGACACAAACGGCTACCGCGTCCGCGCATCTGCGCGTATTTGATGGCTGACGTGGTCGGGCGAAGCATCACGAGATTTTCAATCTCCTTGTGGTCGTAGCCGGTGTCGAGCATATCCACGGAAACCGCGATGACGGGCAACGGGTCGAATTTGAAACGGTCAATGATCGGCTTGGGATTGCCGTTGTTTGACCAGCAGGTGATTTTTTGCGCGAAATCCTGGCGGACTTCGGCGGGCGAACGGTTCGTCTGCTGCGCGATGCGCAGACACGCGGCATCGGGAAGAAGCCGGTTGAACAGGCGTTCCAAAATCACGGCCTGCTTTTCGCTGACGGCGAACACGATGGTTTTGCGCGGGTGAGTTTGCGGGCGTTCTTCCTCGACGCGGAAGTATTCATCAATGATGAGCTTGAGCCGGTCTTCGCTTTCGGCATTGCGCCCCCAATCGGAGAAGCCGATTTCTTCATCCTCCCATTCCGTGCCCTCGAAGGTAAGCACGGTTTCGGCGGAGTAAATTTTATAGTCGGCAAGGAATTTCTCACGGATACCTTCGCTGATGGGGTAGGCAAATGTCGGGCGGCCTTCCTGCGCGGCGCTGTCCCAGCAATCGAAAAACATATAGGTGCTGCGGACAAGCTGGCGTTCGTGCTCGCTCACCCAATGCAGTTCGCCGGGATTCGGCGTGGCGGTCAGGCCGATGTGGATGGCGTCAAAGTGCGCAAGTGTGGCGCGGTGCGTATTGTAAATGGAACGATGGCATTCATCCGTGATGACCAGATCAAAATAGGCGTGACCGAAACCGCCCGGCCCAAGCTGCCCCGCAATCGTGTCGAGTGTGCCGACAACGATTTGTCCTTCGAGCGATTTCTTGCCGCCGAAAAGCAAAGTGCAGGGATAATCACGCAGGTAATCGTCGAAAGTTTCCTTGGCCTGTTTTGCCAGTTCGATGCGGTCGGCCAGAAACAGCACGCGCGAAATGGCGGCAGACTGAAACCACCGCTTCATCAGCATGGCAATCGTCAGCGTCTTGCCTGTGCCCGTCGCCATTTCAAACAACATCCGCCGGCGTCCGGTAATCAGTGCGTCGTCTGCGGCTTTGAGGCAGCCGAGTTGGTAGGGCCGCGCGTCCACGTCCTCACCTTTGAAGCGGAAGTGCGTCGGCATGGGCACTGCCCGGATGGAAGTTGCCAGGTCGCCGCGCCGGTGCTGCCGCAGATTGGCGCGGCTTTCGAGGTCGGCTTGTGTAGGAAAACCGATGATTGGCCGCGCATCGCCAGTTTCGTAATCCCAAAAGTAATGTTCGCGCCCATTGCTCAAGATGATGAACGGAGCGCCTTGACTGACGGCGTATCCCTTGGCCTGCGTTTTCGCCGAGTAGGGATCAATTGAAAATCGTTTCGTTTCGACAACGCAGAGAGGCCGGGTGCGGGAATTTTTCAGGAGGTAATCAGCACGTCCGTCTGCCGCCGGTTCTTCCGTGGAGACGACAGACTTGTTTTCAATGTCCCAATCCGCCTCGCGCAAGAGGCGGTCAACCACGATTCTGGCATCGGCTTCTGTTGGCATGGGCGGTTGATTTTGACGAACGCGCCGAGCGTAGCGCATCCGCGACGCGCCGTCAGTAATTTGTTCGAGTCATTCCAAAAGCATAACCAGCGTCGAATGGATAGCATTTCTTCCATCGTGCTGCGCTTCATAGAACATCCCTTGATGTAACCGTTCCATGCTCGACTTGACGTGAGATTCGTGAGACTGTCGCTGCAAATGGCCTGCGAACTTAACTCAAACGATATTCCTTATGATTGGAAAAATTCAGCGAGTGCCGTTACGTGAAGTTTGGAAGCATGAGGCGCTTGACCTCACAAAATGGCTTCAAGACAACATCGAAGTTTTGAACGAACCGCTTGACCTTTCGCTCTCCAACGCAGAGCGCGAGCAATCGGCGGGTGAATTCAACGTTGACTTGGTTGCGGAAGAAGAAGGCGGTGGTCTTGTAGTCATTGAAAACCAGCTTGAAAAAAGCGACCACGCCCACTTGGGCAAGCTCATCACCTATTTAACCGCCATCGGCGCGAAAAAAGCGGTCTGGATTGTCGCTGAACCACGTCCTGAACACGTCGCCGCGATTACCTGGCTCAACGAAGGTTCAGATGCGGACTTTTATCTCTTGAAAATCGAAGGCATTCGGATAGGCGGTTCTGACCCCGCCCCATTGCTCACCCTAATTGTTGGCCCAAGTGAAGAAGGCCGCGAGGTCGGGGCGACAAAGAAGGAGTTGGCTGAACGTTACGATTTGCGCCAGCACTTTTGGACAGAACTTCTCAACCGCGCCAAAGACAAAACGAAGCTCCATTCCAACATTTCCCCCGGCCAACATGGGTGGATAGGCGCAGGTTCGGGCAGGCGCGGCTTGGGCTTTAACTATGTCATCCTCAAACACGAGGGGGCCGCAGAGCTTTACATTGATCGGGGCAAGGAGGCAGGCGATGAAAGCAAAACCATTTTTGATTCTTTGGCCGCTTCTAAAGATGCCATCGAAAAGGATTTTGGCGGGCCTCTGGAATGGCAGCGGTTGGAGGGAAAACGCGCATGTCGGATAAAGAAAATTACCCCCATTGGCGGATACCGGGACGACGTATCAAAGTGGCCGAGCATCCAAGACGCGATGATTGACGCCATGATCCGCTTGGAAAAGGCCCTCAAGCCTTACATCGCAAAATTGCAAATGTAAGTGATGGCCGTTGAGTTTGGTCAATCTCTCGCCCCAAACTCCTCCCGGCACTGCTCCCATTGTTCCTCGTCTGATTCCACCGCTTCGCGGCTGGCATCATGCTGCCATTTTTTGGCGATAGCGGCAGCCCGTTGACCGTTGGCACCGGCTTTGATGGATTCAAGGCCGATGGCCAGATTCTTTTCAGCCGCGCCTCCATTCATGCCTGCACCGGCACACGCTGCCCGGCGGTTCAAGTAGTCGTTGGCCGTGCCGACAGCACTTTCAATAGTTCGCGCCGCTTCCATCAACTCGGATTCCAAATCCAAAAAGAGGATCAGATGCCCGTCGAATTGTTCACCCTGAATCAATTCGACGGCGGCGCGGTGCGCGTAAAAATCCTTCAGCAGCGCGGTATATTCGTGGCTCCACTCGGCCAACGGAGTTTTGCCATTATCTGTTTGTGCCAATGCGTCCTTCAGAATCAGGGCGTGAAGCGCGGACAACTGAAGCGCGACCTGCAAGCTGATGGTTTCAACCTTGCGCTGCATGGTTTGATCAACCTGCCGGATCAGCAGCTTTAGCGTGTGAAACTCACCCCACAGCGCGTCTGTCAGCCGATGTCTGGCGCGGATGTCGTCCGGGTTGTCGCCGGGATGCCGTTCGGCGGCCTGTTTTTCAAAGGCATAATACGGTCGTTGCACCGGCAGTTCGTGCAGGGGCAATTTGACCAGCGCCTTCATGTGCGCCAGCGCGTCGGGATATTTCCGCATTTCATCCGCCAGCCGGATGGCCCATTCCTTCGGCGTCAGATGCGTTTCAATCTCGTCTAGGCGTTTGTGTGCCGTGGTCGTCGTCATAAAAATTCTCCGGCGCGTTCACGCTGATTGCCGCCGGTTTTTGACCAGTGTTTCCAGTTCGGCGAGCCGGTTTTCCAGTTCGCGCTGGCCGGTGGCACTCAACACTATGTTGCTCAAATATCCGACCGCATTGGCCACACGCGGGTCAATTTCGCCGCGCCGAACCTGATTGATCGTCGCGCCCAGCAGTTTCACCACGTCCGCGCCATCCTCAACTTTCACGTCCGGCGCGTCGGTGGGCAGCGTCGCCATTTTGTTCGCCAGTCCGCCAGCCGATTGCGCCTGCCGTCTCGCGGCGGCTTTGGCTGGATCGTGAAAAAAACAGAACTGCGAACCCGGCAACGCGGCAGCGCCGCAGGCTGTGCCGT
>JBEKSU010000223.1:0-6174 GCA_049516755.1 Verrucomicrobiota bacterium
TACTCCCGTTTGGAGGACAAACTCATAGTCAGGGCTTCGGTAACCATGAATATGAGTCAACGTATCGGCAGACTCCTCGTCCACCTCCCATCCCGGGTAACATTTAATTTGAGTCAACTCGGGTAGCGTAAGCTCCCCTCGCAAGTATTGACCAGAGCCGGATATGCTGCTATAATCCATCTCCCACTAAAAGACGGCACGGCGTCCGTCCGGGACGGCGTGAGCCGTTTGACGCCGGGTCCTTCAACGGACATGGCAAGAACAAGGTTAAAATCGAGCATTGATGCACACTATTGTATCCAAGCAGTGTCTCAGCCCGAACGTCACCCGTCTTGACGTTCAAGCGCCGCGGATTGCCCAAATCCGCCAGCCGGGCCAGTTTGTCATCGTTCACCACGCTGAAGGCGCCGAACGCATCCCGCTGACGATTGCGGACGCCGACCCCGCCGCCGGAACCATCGCGCTGGTGGTTCAAGCGGTTGGAAAAAGCACGCGCGACCTCGTGGCGTTGGAGCCGGGTCAGGCCATCGCGGACATCGTTGGTCCGCTGGGGCATCCCACGGAGATGATCGAATCCGGCCGCGCCTTGTGCATTGGCGGCGGCGTTGGCACCGCTGTGGTGCATCCCATCGCCCAAGGGTTGCATAAGCGGGGTGTGAAAGTTACGAGCATCATCGGCGGACGCTCGAAAGAATGGGTGATTTTTGAAGCTGAACTGCGCCGGCTGGGCGACGTGATCGTTTGCACGGACGACGGCAGCTATGGCCGGAAAGGTTTTGTGACCGATGCCGCGAAGGATGCGCTGGCCGGTGGCGATATCGGAATTGTTTATGCCGTCGGTCCGGTGCCGATGATGCGTGCGGTGGCAAACCTGACCAAGCCGCTGGGAGTGCGTACGATTGTATCGTTGAATCCGGTGATGATTGACGGCACCGGCATGTGCGGCGGTTGCCGCGTTTCCGTGGGGAACGAAACGAAGTTCGCCTGTGTGGACGGCCCCGAGTTTGACGGCCACGGAGTGAATTTTGACGAGTTGCTGGACCGGCTCTCCGCTTACCGCGAATACGAACAGAAATCCATGGCCTGTGCGGAGGACAAGTGCCGTCTCCGGAAAACCCTCCCCAGCTAGTACTCTTCCCTATTTACTGACGTTTTATGCCTGGCAAAATAACCACCAAAGAACGCCTGCAAATCAACCGGCAGAAGATGCCCGAACAAGCTTCCGCCGCCCGCGCCGCCAACTTCGAGGAGGTCAACCTCGGTTTTCCGGAACAAATCGCCCTGCTTGAGGCCGACCGCTGCATCCAATGCAAAGACCCGCGTTGCGTATCGGGTTGTCCGGTGAGCGTCAACATCCCGCGCTTCATTGACCTGGTGTCGCAGGGCAAAATGGCCGAGGCGGCGCAAAGCCTGCTTTGCGACAACGCCCTGCCCGCCATCACCGGTCGCGTCTGTCCGCAGGAGACGCAGTGCGAAGAAATTTGCGTGCGTGGCAACAAGGGCAAGCCGGTGGGCATCGGCTATCTCGAACGTTACGTTGCTGACTGGGCGCGTGTCCACCCCGATCAACTGACGGCCATGAAAGCGCCGGCGACCGGCAAACGCGTGGCCATAGTCGGCTCCGGTCCGGCGGGACTCACCGCCGCCGGCGAACTGGTCCGCATGGGACACGACGTGACGGTTTACGAGGCTCTCCACAAACCCGGCGGCGTGCTGGTGTATGGCATCCCGGAATTCCGCCTCCCCAAAAAGATTGTTTCGCAGGAAGTCCAGCGGTTGCAGAGCGCCGGCGTGAAGATCGAGTGCAACGTGGTCATCGGCCGCACCTACACGCTGCCTGAATTGCGCGAGCGTTTTGACGCCGTGTTCATTGCCAACGGCGCCGGATTGCCCGTGTTCATGAATGTGCCGGGCGAAAATTTAAAGGGGGTTTACTCCGCGAACGAGTACCTCACGCGTGTCAACCTGATGGCCGCCTACCAGTTCCCCAGCGCCGACACGCCCGTGCTTCACGGCAAGTGCGTGGCAGTTGTGGGCGGCGGCAATGTGGCAATGGACTCGGTGCGCACCGCCAAACGCTTGGGCGCCGCGTCCGCCATGATCGTTTACCGCCGCACCCGCAATGAACTTCCCGCCCGAGCGGAGGAGGTGCATCATGCCGAAGAGGAAGGCATTCAGTTTGAATTTCTCACCGCGCCGGTGGAAGTCGTCGGCAACGACAAGCGCTGGGTAACGGGTCTCAAATGCGTCCGCATGAAGCTGGGCGAACCGGATGCCTCCGGCCGTGCCCGGCCCGTGACCATACCCGGCTCGGAATTTGTCCTCGCGTGCGACGTCGTGGTTGTGGCCATCGGCACACGCGCCAACCCGCTGCTCACCGCGACCTGCCCGGACCTGAAGCTAAACAAGTGGGGCAACATCGTCGCGGACGAGGCCGGCATGACCAGTCTGCCGGGCGTGTTCGCCGGCGGCGACATCGTGCGCGGCGCGGCCACCGTCATCCTTGCCATGGGCGACGGCAAGCGGACCGCCAAGACCATGGACGAATATCTCAAGACGCACTAACGCTGCTCGCACACCTCTTCCACTGCCGCCAAAGCGTCATCCGGCGTCGCGCTCATTCCGTAATTACCGACCGCATGTTTAAGGCCCGGAGAGCCGCAGGCGATAGAAGCCATTGGTCCCCGCCATGTCGAGCGGCAACAGATATTCATCGCCAAACTGGATGGGAGCATAAGGCACCACCACCCACTTGGACGGCGAGAGACTATCCGAAGTCTCCAGCACGAATCCCGGATAACCAACCGGCCACATATACAAGGCAATGCTGCCGGAACGCAACATCCCCAGTGTAGGCGGGTTGAGCACATCGATGGGATTGGCCAAACCGAAATGCCCCAACCCATCATCCGCCCGCAACACCAGGTTCGAAGCCGTCTGCGAAATCACCACCGCGCCGGTCCATACGCCTTGAATAAAGTTGCCCGAAACCGGCGGGGCGACAGTGATGGCGCTGGTGGTTCCCAATATGGCGGTGCCGGTGAAGTTGGTGAACAGGCCATTGGTCATGTCCTGTGCCTGGATGACGACGGAGAACGGCGTGTTGACGTACCGCGGCGTTGGGATGAGGTTCCAGGCGAAATGATCCAGGGTAACCGTCAGCACGGCATTGGAACTGAGGATCGAGCCGAACAAGTTGGTGACCAGCACGGAATAGCTTCCCGCCTGGCTGGCCTGCACATTGGTCAGGGTCAGCGTCGTGTCGGTCGCCCCCACAATGTTCGTCCCTTTGAAATTCCATTGGTAGCTCAACGGCGGCGCGCCGCTGGCCGCAACATTGAAGCTCGCCGTCCCACCCACGGTCACCGTCTGGTCAGTCGGCTGGGTAACGATTGTCGGGGGGGTGAGCGGACATTTACCGCCTCGGCCAGCCGCGTATATGGCCTGGATTTCCGAAGCCGTCAGCGCGCGGTTGTAAATGGAAACCTCATCCACCAATCCCATGAAACCCCGGCTGGGGTCGGTGGGATCACTGCCAATGCGCAATGTATTAACGGAAGGAACTATGCTTCCGGATGTTGAAGAAGATGCCGCCAATTGACCATTGGTGTAAAGCAGGAGATGTTCCCCATCATAAACTCCAGCGATATGATACCACTGCCCCAGCTGAATTGGGACCGTGTCACCAGAAGAACACCAGCCTCCACTACTGCTGTAGATCCAAAAGAGGATATTATCGACATCGAACTCGAGGGAATAACCATTTGCCGTCCCACCGTCAGTTGTTCCGCTTTTCTTGACCACGGGATTAAAGCTTCCCATGACAGCCTGGCGGTACAGCCAG
This sequence comes from Verrucomicrobiota bacterium, assembly GCA_049516755.1. Lineage (GTDB taxonomy): Bacteria > Verrucomicrobiota > Verrucomicrobiia > Limisphaerales > UBA11358 > UBA11358. The sequence goes on from JBEKSU010000223.1 coordinate 3,845, forward strand.
CATTCCACGGTAATCGCATTGGTGGGATTTAAAGCCGGGGCATCCGGAACCGATACATAATTTGAGCCAGATAGACTGAAGGCCTGGCCCACTTCTCCGGTCGCAAAACCCACACCATTCACCAGTGTCCCGTTGTTGGCACCCGCAACATCATTGGCATTGCCCTCCGCCGGCCACCAACTTACCAAACCCGATGGAGCCGGAGTACACGTACCTCCAAATGGAACTTCGTTCTGATAGATTGATATGGTGCCGGTATAGAAGTTCCCAAAGACAACATCCGGCCGGCCATCCCCATCCAGATCCCCAATTGTCACACCTTGCGGATTCGAGCCTGTGCTGTAATCCACCCGGCTGGCCAATGACGTATTCGTAAAGCTTCCCGGCGTGCTGACGTTTTGATAAACGGACATGAAATCACCCTCTTCGCCGACCAGGCCGATATCTGGTTTGCCGTCACCATTCAAATCTCCCATGGCCAAGCCCCGCACCAAACCCGGCGCCGGGAAATCCACTTCCGGCGCAAACGAATTCGTGTCCAGCGTGCCCGGACTGGCCAGGTTCCGATAGACCGCTATCGCCGATCCAGAGGCCAGACCAACAATCACGTCTGGTTTGCCGTCCCCGTCCACGTCTCCGACGATAATCGAGTTGCCCTCACCCGAGGTGGCAAAATCCACCCGCGCCGCAAACGAGTTCGTATCAATAACTCCCGGAACACTGGCGTTCCGAAATACTGAAAAGAATGACGGGATGTAATTGAGCTGGACCAAATCCGGCTTGCCGTCTCCGTCCACATCCGCCAGCACCAGATCGTGCGGCTCGGGTCCCGTCGCCAAAACCACCTGGGAAGCAAAAGAATTGGCGGTGAGACTGCCCGCCGTCCCAATGTTCCGCAGGATGGAAAGGGTGTTGTCCCCGCAATTGACACAGACAATGTCCGGCCTCCCGTCGCCGTCCAAATCCCCCACGCGCACAGCCCTGGGGTCAGTGCCAACACTGAAATACACCGGTGCCGCAAATGAATTTGTGTCCAGCGTCCCGACGGTGGAAATATTCCGGCAAACCAGAACTCGGTTGTTGCTGGAGTCGGAGACCACCAGGTCGAGTTTTCCATCCCCGTCCACATCCGCCACCGCCAGCCCCCAAGGCGTACCCCCAAAGGAAGGCAGGTCCACCCGCGGGCCAAAACTCAACGTGCCGTTGGTGCTGATGTTACGGAACAACGAAATATTGCCATCATAATAATTGGCCACCACCAGGTCCGGTTTGCCATCCCCGTCCAAGTCGGCAATCATGGTCAGAACGGGGCCGCTTCCACCCGTCAAATCCACCCGCGGCGCAAAGCTGGAAGGATTGATATCGGAACCGTCACCGAGGAACGTCGGCTCGAACGCCGTGTTAGCGTAGGCCACCATCCCATTCATCGTCTCGGTTATCGGCGCATACGTCGCCCCCACCGGCACCGGCACCGTCAGGTTCGTCACACTGGCGGTCATAACGACTGCCCGCACCGCACCGAAATACACGATGTTGTTGCCCGGAGTCGGATCAAAATTCAACCCGCTGATATTCACCACCGTCCCCACGGGTCCAGATTGCGGACTGAATGACGTTATGACCGGGACTCCCGGCTGCGGCAGATTCACCGTCAATACCGCGTTGGAACTGAGCACCGAACCATAGGCATTGGTCACCAACACCGAATAATTGCCCGCCTGGCTCAACTGCACATTGGCCAGAGTCAGCGTCGGGTCGGTCGCTCCCACTATGTTCGTCCCGTTGAATGACCACTGGTAAATCAACGGCGCCGCGCCGCTGGCCGTGACATTGAAAACAGCCGTGCTGCCAACCGTATTGGTAAGGCTGATTGGCTGAACAATGATGGATGGCCTTGAGTTCGTAACGAGTTGAATCGCTATGGCAGTCGGATAATCGAATCCTGTGGCAAAAGTGGAAACTGTTCCATCTGGCGTGATTCTACTCAGGTAGCCAAGTGGATTGCTTTCCGTGATATTGCAGACATAAAGATTCCCGAGGCTGTCAAAGGCCAGACCCGTTGGACGATTCAATCCGGTGGCAAAGAGACTCACGGCCCCGCCAGGAGTAATCTTGTCTATTGTGTTTCCGATATATTCTGCGACGAACAAATTTCCGCTTGGGTCGAAAGCGAGCCCCCAAGCCCCGTTAAACCCTGTGGCAAAGGTGCTTACTGCCCCTGCTGGAGTTACCCGAAAAACGGAATTCCAACCCGCAACGTAAAGGTTGCCGTCGGCAGCAATCGCCAACCCCGAGCCTCCAACACCGGTCACCACGCGGGTAATCGTTCC
>JBEKSU010000224.1:0-6152 GCA_049516755.1 Verrucomicrobiota bacterium
GTCTGCAGAGATCAACCATGATCCTTGCAGAAATAATCCTCGTTTAGTTTGTCTGCATCGTGCAGTTGCTCAACACGCAGTTGCCCAAAACGTCCGCTTTGCCATTGCTGTAGCTGTGGCAGCTGGTCAGGTGGATCGCAGCGGTGCTGTTGTTGGTGCTGAAACCGTGCGGTGAGTCGCCGGCCGTGTTGTTGTAGGCAGTGCAGCTGGTGTATGAGTGGGCAATGTTGTTGCCGCTATAACCCATCTTGAAGCCGTTGCCATTGCCCACGTAGGACGAGTATTTGCCGTTGCTGTAGGCCACGCAGCCACTCACAGTAACCGGATTGCCCGCCTTCTCAAAGTCGAAGCCGTCATCGGAGTTGTCATAGCTGGTGCAGTTGCTGAACGACAGACCCGTACCCGTGCCCTGCTTGCAGCCGAAACCATCGGCATTCCCGCCGCCGCTTTCGCTGTCGCAGTTGTTGTACGTGGTGCAGCCCGAAATGCTGGAGCTCTTCGCCCCGCTGTTTTCGAACATGATGCCGTCATTGTAGTTGTTGTGGGTGACGCAGGAACTGATCGAACAGCTCGAGGCTTCACAAAGGATGGCGTGATTCGCGCCGGTTACCGTGATACTCTGAACCTTTCCACCACTGTTCCCAAGATATATGCCAGCCTGAGTCTTGGTACCCGTGGTAAAGTTGAACGTGGCCGACCCTTTAACCGTCACACTGGCCGGCACGTTGATCTGTTCCGCCACCGAGTACGTTCCGGAGCAAGTGACCGTTGTCCCGGACTTCGCATTATTGATGGTGGTGCCAATGTCTGCCTTGGCCACCACTGAACCAAGCACTGCGACCGCCGCGATTGCGCCTATACATTTTTGAGTTTTACTAAACGACATATGTGTCTCCTATTTGGTTTGTTTTTATTACTGCAGGTTTTCGCACTGCCACGTACGACAGGGCAAAAACAGAAAGCAAGACATGTGCCCAATTTTATTACAGGTGATTGCAGCATGCTTGAAGAGTACAAATTGAACGTCCCGGGCTAAAAACTCGTTGTTTATTCAAAGTTTTCGCACCAATAAAAATCGTTTAAATCATTTATTTACAGATAATTGCATCGTCCATATTGAGGAAAAGTATGGCAATCCAATCAAGTTAGTTCGATGCTTTCAACTAATTCACGCTTCCGGTTTCAGTTAGTCCATACCTCAATTAGTGTACTATAATAGGTCAGCATGTGTCTTTTATGTGGACACTTTTAGGATCATTTTACTTTTAAAATGCCCAGCAATCAGGCATATAACTCTTGTTAAAGAATTTGTCCCTCTCAGTCTTCCACGTGGTCGTACGGAGTAATTCAGCCAGATATCGAACCGAATTTTAGGAGGGCGGGGCTGGATTTCGGGACAGCCTCTGCCGCTGCAGCTCTCGCAAGTGTTCCAACATTTGCTGTCCTCCCTCCAGATCGGGCTTGAGGCGCAATGCTGTCTCCAGCTGGGTAATTGCCTCTTCTATTTTGCCTTGTTCCGCCAAAGCCAGTGCCAGGTTGTTGTGCGCCTCAGCAGAATCGGGCTGCATCCTCACCACTTCGTTGTAGCTTTCGACTGCTTCCGGAATCCTGCCCACTGCGAGCAAGGCGTTGCCGAGATTGTCGCGTGCCTCGGCATAATCCGGCTTGAGCCGCAGCGCCTGTGTGTATTGCCCGATGGCGTCGTTCTTCCTGCCCAACTGCTCCAGAGCTACCCCCCAATCATAGTGTGCTTCGGGATAATCCGGCTTGAACTGCAAGGCTTGTTTCCAATGCGCGATGGCTTCTTCCAGCCTGCCTTGTTGCGCCAAGGCAAGCCCCAGGTTGAGGTGTGTCTCAGGGTAATCCGGCTTGAGCCGCAGCGCCTGTTCGTATTGTCCAATTTCCTCTTCAATCCTGCCTTGTTGCGCCAAAGCCTGCGTCAGGCTCTCACGCGCCCTGGCGTAATCAGGCTTGATCCGCACCGCCTCTTTGAAGTGCGCCACCGCCTCTGTCAAACGGCCCGCCCGCATCAAGGCAAACCCCAGGTTGTTGTGCGCCTCAAAATAATCGGGGTTGATCTGCAGCACCCGTTCCCAGTGCGTCATCGCTTCCGGCACCCGGCCCAATCGTGCCAAAACATCGGCCAGACGATTGTGCGCTTCAAGAGAATCGGGATTGATGCGAAGCACTTGCTCGTAACACCCGACGGCTTCTTCAAATTTTCCGGTTTGCACCAGGGCAATCCCCAGATTGTAGTACGCGAGGTCGTAATCAGGGTTGATCCGCACCGCCTGTGTCATGTGCGCAATTCCCTCCTGGACCCGGCCCGTGCGCACCAGGACCGTCCCCAAGTTGTCCTGGGCCTCGGCAAAGTCAGGCTTGATCCGCAACGCGTGCTCGAAATGTTCCTGGGCTTCCGCCACTTTACCCGCAGCCTCCAACGCCAATCCCAGTTCGTCGTGGGCCATGGAACAATCCGGATTTTTCACCAAAGTGTCGCGCCAGAGCGTTTCGAGGCCGGTGTATATCGCGCTTTGCCGCCAGGTCAGAACCCACAGTATGACCAACACCACCGCGGCAAATCCGGTGAGCAATGCCGGAGCGCGGAAATGCCCGGCCACCCGCGTGATCAGCCCCGCCGCCAATGCAATCACCCCGAGGCTCGACAGGTAAACCCAGTGATCACACACGAACGAATAGCGCATGAAATACACGTTCACAAACCCGAGCACCGGAAAAAGCGTTCCGCCAAAAAACAATGCCGCCGTCAACGGCCCGCGTCCGATCCGTGCCCGTGCCAGCCAAAGCGTGAACAGTACCCCCACCGCAGTGACCGGATAGAGCCATTGCCACCACGAACCGGCATTGAGCTGCCAGCGCGGATAGATGAAGCACAGATTCGCCGGCCAGCACAGCTTGCCGGTGTAAAACCATAATACCCGGCCCGCAATCAGGCAGTGCTCGGGGAAGGAAATGATCCATTCCGGTCCTTTGGCGCCGACATGGTTCTTCTCCAGCCAGGCTGTTCCCAAACAAAGGCCGATGGCCGCGGCAAAGAACGGCAGCGTCGGCAAAACATCCGCCCGCCACCGGATGCGCCCGCGTTGCCACCAACCAATCAGCAGGATGACCGCTGGCAGCGAAAACGCCGTGGTCTTGGCCAGCAATGCCGCCAAAAACAGAATGAATGCCAGACCGTAAAAGAGTGACGGGTGTCGAGTGGCGGGTGACGGGTAACCTCTGCCTGCCGCACCGGGGTCTGACGAAGTTGGGCCACTCGCCACCCGCCACCCGCCACCCGCCACACTTTGCGCGTAGCGCAGGTATGCCAGCAGCGCTCCGAGATAGAGCACCAGCGAGAGCACATTCTTGCGTTCGGTGATCCAGGCGACCGATTCGACCATCACCGGATGCAACGCGAAGATGGCGCCGGCCAGCCAGGCCCCTGGCACTTGCAGCCGCCGCAACAAACCCCAGAACAGCAGCGCGGCCAGGACGTGCAGCAGAAGATTCTCCACGTGGTAGGGCAGCGTCCAGAAACCCCAGAAATGATAATCCATCCAAAAGGTCGTGCCAGTGAGCGGATAATACTGCGCCAGCACGGTGGGCTGGCACCAGATCGAACGCAAGCCTGAAAAATTGCTTAACAATCCAGAGATGCTCGTCGTCCACGAATCGTCGTCCCAGACGAATTTTCCCCGCAGCGCCGGGAGGTACGCCAATACCGTCAGTAAAATGATCAGGGCGGCCCCGGCACACCGTAATCTCCATGCGTTCTTCATCATGCCATGATTTCTTGTGACGCTCTTTGGGCCTTGCATCACGGGTCCCGTTTCGCCAGTTGCCGCGCTTCGTCCTTTCCCGTTCGTAGAATTCGTCTGTTCATCGTCTTCCAGGCAGGCGCAGGCGTCATTCTACATAAGTCGAACCGTATTTTTAGGAAGGCGGCACCGGATTCCGGGACAGCCTCTGTCGCTGAAGGTCTTGCAAGTGTTCCAACAGTTCCGGTCCTCCCTGCAGATCGGGCTTGAGGCGCAATGCCGTCTCCAGCTGGGTGATTGCCTCGGGCAATCGTTCGGGGATTTTGGAAAGCGCGATGCTGAGATTCCAGTGGGCCTCCGCATAATCCGGCTGGAGCCGCAGTGCCTCCTCGATCTGGGCGATGGCTTCGTTCAGCTGTCCGGGCATGTCGATGAGCAGGTTCCCATAATTGTTGTGCGTTTCGGCGGAACCCGGATCATACCGGAGCGCCGCCTTGAACTGATCGATCGCTTCCGGAATCCGGTCGGGATAATTGGACAGGACCGCGGCCAGGTTGCTGTGCGCTTCGGCCAAATCCGGCTTGTATCGCAGCGCCATTTTGAAGTGCTCGATGGCCTCGGGGATCCGATCCGGAATGGAGGCGAGGATGCAAGCGAGGTTGCTGTGCGCCTCGGCATAATCCGGTTTGTACCGCAGCGTCGTCTCCCACTCCGCGATCACTTCCGCCTGCCGGCCCGGAAGCCCGTTCAGGGCGTCCCCTAAATTATAATGCGCGACCCAACAGGTGGGATTCCGTGCCAGCGTGGCCCGGTAAAGCGTTTCCGCGTCCCGATACATCCCGCTCTGCAGCCAGGTGAGCATGCCCAATATCACCAGCATGCCCGTCGCCGGCGCAAACGCCACCTGCCGGATGGTCGCCGGCATTTTACCGGCAATCGACGCCGCTCCCGAGGCAAACAACACGATGATTCCCAGACTGGAGAGATATTGAAGATGATCGCCGACATAGGAGAGGGTGAACCAGGCTATGTTGATAAAACCGAGGACCGGGAAAAGTGTTCCCGTAAAAATCAAAAAAACTGCGAGCGGACCACGATATCGGCGGGCCAACAGCCATAGCCCCGCCAATGCGGCAAGCGCTCCCAACGGGAACAGGTATTGCCACCAGACCCCGGAATCCACGGTCCACCGGGGATACATGAAAACCAGATCTGACGGCCACACCAGTTTGCCCAGATAAAACCAGAACGCCCGCCCGGCCAGCAGTCCCCGCTCCAGCAGCGACAATGAAAAATCCGCAGGCGACTCTGCGCACATTTTCCGCTCCATCCCCGCCGCCGGCTGAACCGCGAGTGCGCCCAGCACAAGCCATGGCAACAGCGGCAGTACATCGCGCCTCCAATCGAGACGGCCACGCTTCCACCAGAAAATCACCAGCAAAACGGCCGGCAGGGTCATCGTCACCGTCTTGCTGAGGATGGCCAGGATGAACAGCACCAGAGCGATGCCATAACTTGACCGCCGGCGCGTTTCGTCGAAATGCAGATAAACCAGAACTGAGCCAAGGCCAAAACAGGTGGAAAGCGTGTTTTTTTGTTCCGATATCCACGCCACCGATTCGACGCACACGGGATGAAGGGCAAAGATGAAACCCGCCAGCCAGGCTCCCGGCAGTGCCAGCCGCCGCATGATGGCTACGAGCAGGCAGGCCGACCCCGCGTGCAGCAGCACGTTCGTCAAATGGTAGCCGAGCAGCGCATCGCCCCACAACCGGTGTTCCAGCCAGAACGCGCTGTGAAGAATCGGGAAATACTGGTGTGTTGCGCCCACCACCGACCAAATCCGCCACAGACCGGCTAGAGACCGCAGCGCCGGCGCGGTCACATGCTCGGCATCGTCAATGATGAGACCGCCCCGGAGGGCCGGCAGATAAGCCAGCGCGGTCACGCCGAACAATAACAAGCCCAGCCCGATTTGCCTCCACCGGGCCAGCTTGGGATTTGTGACAGGGATTGGCTGTTTTTCATTCATCTGTTGAAAACCGATAATTCATGGCATTCCCCGATAATAATCGGCACCTATTCCAGACGGCAGCGCCGTGCTGCTGCGCGGCCATCCGCAGCCATCATATCCGGCGGCGCAATAAGCGCCGCAACCCATTGTACAATTGTCTCTGAGAATTGGTATAATAAAACACCTCTGAAGAGATGCGCTTCAAATACACCCAATCTTGGCAAAAAAAAAGACCTGGCAACCAAGTCGCCAGGCCCCTTGAAACTTCAAGGTCTGCAGAGATCAACCATGATCCTTGCAGAAATAATCCTCGTTTAGTTTGTCTGCATCGTGCAGTTGCTCAACACGCAGTTGCCCAAAACGTCCGCTTTGCCATT
>JBEKSU010000225.1:0-6050 GCA_049516755.1 Verrucomicrobiota bacterium
GATTCCACAACCTTTCCAGAACGTGGAGCGGATGATTCAACGTGTCATTCACCGGGGTGACCGGGAAATCGTTGAGGTAGTTGAAAAGGCTGGTTCCCCACGCGGGCTTGAGGAAATACTGGAAGAGGACGGCCAGAAAGAGTGTGGCGACGGCAAGAACGAGGTAGGCAAGGACAATGACAGCCAGCACCGCCAAGCCAAACAGCCAGACCAGCCGGCGGGTCTGCTTCTGGGCGCGGGCTTCCTGGTCAAAAAAGTCCATGGGCTACCGTTTGTTTGTAGCACAAGACCGAAGGCCGGGAAACACATTTGCAGACGGGCAGAAGAACTATTTTGTCGTGACGCGCAAGCTTCGTAGCAGCCGAGGTAACGAGGCGCCAACTTTTTTCGGTGCTCTGTATTTGAAATGAGCCTCGTTACCTCGGCTGCCACGGGCGCAATTTTTATTTTTTGGTGAATTTCGCGAAGATCTGGTTGGCTTCCTCCAAGGTTTCCTTTGAGCCGATGTCGAACCAGAGACCGGGCACGCGCCAGGTATAGACCGCCGTGCGCGGATACAGCCATTGCACCAGCCGGCCCGGCTGGTCGGGATTGTTGCCCTCGGCGATGTATTGCTGGATGAGCGGGATCGTGCTCTTCGGATAAAAATACAGCGCGATGCCGGTGAGCGTGCTCGTCGGGTTCTTCGGCTTTTCCTCGAAGAACGTGATGCGGCCGGCGGCGTCCGTGGAGATGGAATTGTATTTTTTTATTTCCTCAAGATTGCCCACGTCATAAAGCGCCAGCACCGGCGCGTTTTTCTCCCGGCAGAATTTTCCGAAAGCGCCGAGTTTTTCGCTGAACAGATTGTCGCCGGCGACGATGATGAGGTCGTCATCCACGTTTTGTGTTTTGAGGACGTAATGAATGTCGCCGATGGCGCCGAGCTTGTTGGTGTCGTCGGTCGAGCCATCATTAACGACGGTGAAGGCCAGTTTGGATTTGGCGGCGCGGTACTGGTCCGACCATTTCTGAAAATGGCCGGCAAACTTCGCGTTGGTGACGACATAGACGCGGTCGATGCCATCGATGGGTGCGAGGTTATCGAGCACGTGCTCGACCATCGGCTTGCCCGCGACGGGCAGGAGCGGTTTCGGTTGCGTAAGGGTGAGCGGATACAGGCGCGTGGCGTACCCGGCGGCAAGGATGATGATTTTCACGTTTTTATTTAACCACTAATGGACACGAATAAACACGAATCAAAGCACCAGGCGCTCCCATTCAAGTTTGGCGTTTTTGAAATTCAATATGACACCGACGCGAAGTTTTGTGATGCGCAAATAATTCAGCATCTGGCCACGCTCCAAATCGGTTATGTGGTCAATTGTTTTTGTTTCCACAATCACCGCGTCGAACGCGATTAAATCTGGGATGAATTCGCCGACTTTGCAACCTTTGTAAAACAGATCAAATGATTTTTGTTGCCGGCAGGGAATGTTGCGAAGACCAAATTCAACCACGAGGGCGTTTTCATACGGCTTTTCATGAAACCCGCATCCAATCTGGTTCAGGACTTCAATGGCTGCGCCAACAATCTGAAATACTTCCTCTTTGAGCAATAACCTGGTGTTTTCTCGAAAGTCCATTCGTGTTAATTCGCGTCCATTCGTGGTTCGGTTCACGTTTTACTTTCGAACAGGCTGGGAGCGGTGGCGCGGGCCAGTTCCTGGCAACGCCGGTAAATTTCCGACGGTGACTCGCATTGCAGCGCAAATTCCGCCAGAGCCTGGGCTTCGCTCAGTTTGAGCCGGCGGATGATATATTTCACCTGCGGGACGACGGAGGGCGCGGCGCTTAATTCATCCACGCCCAGTCCGATCAACAACGAGGTCAGGAAGGCATCGCCGGCGATTTCACCGCACACGCCGGTCCAGATGCCGTGCTGATGTGAAGCGTCGACGATCGTTTTGATCAGGCGCAGGATGGCCGGGTGCGTGGGTTCATAGAGGTGCGAAACCCGTTCGTTCGTCCGGTCGGCCGCCAGGGTATATTGGATCAGATCGTTGCTGCCGATGCTGAAAAATTTTGCCCGGCGCGCGAGCGTGTTGGCGATCAGCGCGGCGGACGGAATTTCAATCATCGCGCCGATGTCCATGTTTTCGTCAAAGGGTTTGCCTTCGGCGCGCAATTCGGCCTTGCATTTGTCGACCAGGGCATTGGCCTGGTTCAATTCGTCCAGGCCGGAAATCATGGGATACATCATTTTCACGTTGCCCTCGGCGCTGGCGCGAAGGATGGCGCGGAGCTGGGCGCGGAACAGCTCGGGCTGCGCCAGGCAAAACCGGATCGCCCGCCAGCCCAGAAACGGGTTCATCTCCTGCGCCAGTTGCAGGTGCGAGGCAAATTTGTCGCCGCCCAGGTCGAGCGTGCGGATGATGATCGAGTTCGGCTTGAGCGCGGCGGCGACCTCGCGATAGACCTTATATTGCTCCTCCTCGCTGGGCAGAATTTCGCGGTTGATGAACAAAAATTCCGTGCGGAACAGACCCACACCCTCCGCCCCGTTCGCAATCACGGCTTCAACGTCATTCTGGTCCTCGATGTTGGCGGAGAGATGGATGGATTTGCCGTCGAGTGTGACCGCGGGCTGGCTCCGGATTTCGCGGAGCTTTTCGTCCAGGGACGCCCTGATTTTTGCCAGCTGGCCGTATTCAAACAACGTCTGGTCGGTCGGATTGACAATAATGGTGCCGCTGTAGCCATCCAGCAACGCGTAGTCGCCGCTGTCCAACTCCTGGCTGACCGATTGCAATCCGACGACGGCGGGGATGCCCAGCGACCGCGCCATGATGGCGGTGTGCGAGGTTTTGCCGCCGATGTCCGTGGCAAAGCCCAGCACGAATTTTTTGTTCAATTGCGCGGTGGTGGAGGGGCTGAGGTCGTGGCTGACCAAAATGCACGGCTCGGCAATGTGGTGCAGGTCAAAGGCGTCCTTCACCTCGAGCAGATTGTCCAGCACCCGCGACGTCAGGTCGCGCATGTCGGCGGCGCGCTCACGGAGATATTCATCGTTGGCCGCGAGGAGGGCCTCGGCGTAACGCTCGGCCACGGTGTGAAAGGCGTATTCGGCGTTGACCTTCTCTTCCTTGATCTGGCGGATGACTTCGCCCACCAAGGCATGGTCCTCAAGCATCAGCAAATGCGCTTCGAAAATGTCCGCCTCCTTTGCGCCCAGATTTTCCACAACCTTGCGCTGCACCTCCAGAATTTCCTGGCGGGTTTGGACGAGCGCTTTTTCAAAACGGCCGGTTTCCCCGGCTGCTTCGTCCGCCGAAATCTCGTGCCGGGCGATGATGTGGTGGGTGCGATGCAGTACAAGAATCTTACCGCGGCAAACGCCGTCAGAGACGGCAATGCCCCGAAGAATCTTCTCTCCTTTTTGAAGCCGCTCGGCCATGCGGGAGAAATAGCCGAAATCATCCGGCTTGAAAAGCAATTCCCGCTGCAAAATGAAAAAGCCCGCGCCAGGCGGGCTTTTCGTTCAGCATTTTGAATTTTTATCCGTCTCAGGCGCGTTCCATGTATTTGCCGGTGCGGGTGTCCACCTTGATTTTCTCACCCGTCTTGATGAACAAGGGCACCTGCACGGTGATGCCCGTTTCGAGGGTCACCGGCTTTTGCACGTTGTTCGACGAATCGCCGCGAATGCCTTCCGGCGCGTCGGACACGATCAAGGCCACGCTCGACGGCAATTCGATGGACACGGCTTTTCCCTCGACGAACGTCACGGTTACCGGGCTGTTTTCCACAAGAAAATTCTTCGCATCGCCAACCAGTTCCGCTGCGAGCGTGACCGTTTCATAGGTTTCCGAGTCGGTGAAAACAAAGTCCGCGCCGTCCTTGTAGCTGAATTCCATCCGGGTGGTGATCATCGGCACCGACTCGATTTTTTCGGTGGAACTGAACCGCACGTCGGAGGACTTGCCGGAGCGGATGCTGCGAAGGGTCGCCTGCACGAACGCGCGCAGGTTGCCCGGCGTGCGGTGCTGCATGTCCAACACCACGCAAATGTCGCCGTTATAATTGATCGCCATGCCGCGGCGCAGGTCGTTTGCTGTTGCCATAAATCAAATTATTATAGTTGAGTCTCTTCCCAAGGGACGGGAGCCGCATAAAATAACCGAAAATCGAGCGAACGCAAGCGCGGTTTTGGGTCAAATTCAGTTATAAAAAGTTATTAACAATCGGCATTTACCCAACAACTCCATCTTGACACCACAAAACTTGGTATGTTACAAACGTGTAACCACAATTAGAAGTGGCCTTATGCGTTGTCCCAAGTGCGGCTGTCAGGAAGATAAAGTCATTGATTCTCGCGCGTCGCGTGAAGGAGCCACAATCCGCCGTCGCCGCGAGTGTTCCAAGTGCAACCATCGTTTCACAACCTACGAGGAAGTTGAACGGGAAGGTTTGATGGTGCTCAAGCGCGACGGGCGGCATGAGGAATTTACCCGCGAAAAACTGTTATCCGGCATCAAAAAGGCCTGCCAGAAGCGCCCCGTCAGCCCGCAAGCCATGGAAGATCTGGTGGACCACATCGTCGCCGCCGTGACCGGCAAATTCGAGGGCGAAGTGCCCGCCGATTTCATCGGCACCATGGTCGTAAATGGCTTGCGCGACATTGATGAAGTCGCCTATGTGCGTTTTGCCAGCGTCTATCGCCGGTTTCAGGAAGCCACCGACTTTGTTCACGAAGTCAAAAAACTGGAGAGCAAGCAATGATTGCGCTCCAATCCGGCTGCCTGCTTTTCCAACTGGCCAGCGGCGAAAGCGTCCCGTGCTCGGTGGAAATGATTTCCGTGGAACTCACCGGAAACGCCGGGGGCGCGCTCGACCCGGAGGTGTTGAGCAATGCCGCCGCGTCCGTCTTCCACTATTTCAAAAACGAACTGGAGCGCGAAACGGTCACCATCGGCGAATTCGCCGGCGCCCTGGAGAAGGTTCTGCGCAACCTTGGCTTTGTCATCCGGGCCGGCGCGCTGGAAAGCCGCTCGCAGGAAATTGTCGAAACCGATCTTAGCCTGTTCGCACGCGAATCCGCCGACAGCCTCGAACTTTTCTTTTTCCCGCGCCTGCGCGATGAGCTGCGCGCCCAGCTCCGCCAGTCGCCGCGAGTTTTGCGCTTTCGCGGGCTGCGCGGCTGCGTCAAGCAGCTCACCGGCGCGCGGCGCTGGAGTGGCCGTTGCGAAAAATTGCAGGACCAGATCGTCGAATACCTCCGCCGCTGCCTTACCGCCGAATCGGAGCAGACCGAATGCTCCCTGGTGGTGGAATAAATTTTAGAGACAAGCAGCAGCCGACGTGAGCCGGCTCAAAAAAAGAAGATTAGAGCGGACTTACGTCCGCTGCTACGATTGAATAAGTTTAATCCGTGAAATCCGTGTCCAAGCTTTCAGCCATGAGCAAAACACTGTTTGAAAAAATCATCGCCCGCGAAATTCCGGCGACGATTATTTACGAAGACGACCTGGTGTTCGCGATTCGCGACATCAATCCCCAGGCGCCGAAGCATGTTTTGGTGATTCCCAAAAAAGTCATTCCGCGCCTGGCCGACGCCAAACCGGAAGACCAGCCGCTGCTCGGGCATCTCCTGCTGAAAGCCGCCGAAATTGCCGGCAAACTGGGGTTAAGCGAAGGCGGCTACCGGCTGGTCATCAACAACGGCGAGGATGGCGGTGAGAGCGTGCCGCATCTGCACATTCACATCCTCGGCGGCCGCCGCATGGCCTGGCCGCCGGGGTGATTTGCGCGGGACAGAAATTTTGTTCGGGCGCAAAGAAAGAATTGTATGATGAGACCAACAATTAAACGCGCTCTCATCGGAATGGTTGGTTTGGCATGCCTGGCAATCATAGCTTTTGTTGCATTGTTTGTTTATATGCTGATGCCTCCGCTTCGTAGCTTCTCCCGGATGCACGAAAACCTGCCGACTGTCTCTGTAGAAATTGGGAACACCGTTTATTGCCGGATGCGGTATTGCGATTTCCGATTTCCATTACCGAAAGGAGCGC
>JBEKSU010000226.1:0-5980 GCA_049516755.1 Verrucomicrobiota bacterium
GGCTTGGGTGTTGGAGGGAACACAGGACGAAACAGCAGTCGAAGCCTTTGCACTATGAAAACAACACTACAAAACCAAAGTAAGCGATATGAATAGCACACTCGATGCTGTTATGGAACGGCCAGCGACATCGCCCTATTCGGCGAAGCGAATGGCCAAACCGGTCAACTTTTATTGCCACGCCAGGCCCGACGCCAAGTCGGTGAGGCTGGTGGGGGATTTCAATGATTGGGACATGACCTCGCTGCCGATGCAACGGCAGCCGGACGGTTGCTGGTTTGTCCAAGTCCCGCTGACACATGGCCACCACCGATACGTGTTTCTGGTGGACGGCCAGCTGGAACTGGACCCGCACGCCACAGGAACGGTCCGGGTTGATCCTTTTGGCAAGGTATCGGTAACGGCCGTGAGTTGAGGAAGGGGAGAACAGCCGTGGTCTTAAAACCCGTTCCATTTTTTCTCGCTGTTCTGCTGCTGGTCAGCGGCTGCGCACATTTTCCGCAGAACGCACCGTTTGCTTCGACGGACCAGCGGACTGGTTACCGTTTTCAAAACACCTCCTCGCCTACAAATTCCTCCGATTTACTTTTGATGCTCGCCTTTTCCGGCGGCGGCACACGCGCCGCCTCGCTGTCGTATGGTGTGCTGGAGGAACTCGCGCGCACGCCGGTGGGCGCGCAGGGAAAGCAACACCGGTTGTTGGACGACGTGGACATTATTTCCTCGGTATCCGGCGGCAGTTTCACCGCAGCTTACTATGCCCTATGGGGCGACCGCATCTTCTCGGACTACGAATCGCAGTTTCTCAAAAAACATGTCCAGACCGATTTGCTCCTCCGGGTTCTGGCTCCCTGGAATCTGGTCAGGCTGGCCTCCCCGGGATTTAGCCGGAGCGATTTGGCGGCGGAGTATTATGATCACCTACTTTTCAAGGGCGCGACGTATGCCGATATCATGGCTCGGGGCGGCCGCCCATTTCTCTGCGTCAACGCGACGGACATCGCTTCCGGCGCACGGTTCGAATTCACTCAGGATGAATTTGACCTGATAAGGTCGGATTTGTCGCAATTCCCGGTTTCCCGCGCTGTGGCAGCCTCCTCGGCGCTCCCCATGTATCTAACCCCGGTAAATCTGAAAAACTATTCGACAGAGCAAGCGGAGACCGAGCCGGAATGGATAGAATCCATACTGGACGACCCGGCGGCCTCGTCCCGCATGAGATACGTCGCTTCGCAGGCGCGCTCCTACACGGACGGACATCGGCACTTCATCCATTTGGTCGATGGCGGGTTTTCCGACTATCTGGGATTGCGCGGTGCCATCGATCGGGTGATCGCCTGCGAACAGTCCGCTCAAATCCCGAGTGTGCCCTTAAGAATCCCCCGCCGCGTTGCCCTTATCGTCGTTGATGCGGATAGGGACTTTGATTATGGCTGGGATTCCAAAGAACACCCGCTTGGCTTGAAAGCTCTGCTCGGCTCCGTTGGCCAGGTTACTGTGAGCCATTATTCCTTCGAAACCATTGAATTGTTCAAGGAAGTCATGGCGCGTCTTTCTCGTGAGCGCACCGGCTCGGGCGATTCCCAGCCGCTCCCAACCACTACCTATGTTATCGAACTACACTTCAATCAACTGCCCGACCAGTCCGACCGCCACTTTTTCAATACTGTGCCCACGTCGCTTCAGCTTCCTTCAAAGACGGTGGACCGTTTGCGCCAGTTGGCCGGCAGCCAGCTTGCCGATAACGTGGAATTTAAACGATTGGTATCTGACCTTCGGAACCAGCCAATCAAACCGGATTCATCGGCTCGACCCTCCGTTGCAACCGCGAAAAATGCAATGACAAATCCATGAGCACCACACTTATTAAAAACAGAACTGGAACAAAGCAATCTCTCGTCGACCGTTACGACTGTGGGCCGGTTAAATTGTCCGGTGACTCTAACGCTTTTTATGAGCGGCACGTTGCGTTCGACCAGGTCGTCGCGGAAACGGAAACTTCCGCCCGCGACAAGTTCGAAGCCATTGCGCGTTCCGTCCGCGACATGCTTTCGCAACGCTGGCTGAAAACCGAGCAGAATTACCGGCAACGCAACGCCAAGCGCGTTTACTACCTCTCGATGGAATTTCTGCTCGGTCGCTCGCTGGCGAACAACATCACCAACCTTCAACTTGACCCTGAGGCGCAGCAGTTCGCCAAACAGCACCAACTTGATCCGTTCCAGATTTTTGAGCAGGAGCCGGACGCCGGTCTCGGCAACGGCGGCTTGGGCCGGTTGGCGGCGTGTTTTCTCGATTCGATGGCGACCCTCGGCATAGCCGGCATGGGCTATGGCTTGCGCTACGACTACGGCATTTTCCGGCAAAGCATCCGCGATGGCTGGCAGGCTGAACAACCCGACCACTGGCTCGCGCGGCCCGATCCATGGGAAGTGGCGCGGCCCAACGAAGCCGTTGAAGTGAAGCTCAACGTGTCGTTCGAGATTCGTGACGGCGCATTGCGCGTTGTCCAAGGTCGCCCGTCCTCGCTGATCGGCATTCCGTATGACCGGCCCGTGGTCGGCTATGGCGGCAAAACCATCAACACGTTGCGCCTGTGGGCGGCTAAAGCGCCCCACGACTTCGACTTCGCTCAATTCAGCAGTGGCGATTTCGTCGGCGCGCTGGCCGAAGCGCTCACCGCTGAAACTTTCACACGCGTGTTGTATCCCGACGATCACACGATGCAAGGCAAAGGTCTGCGATTCTTTCAGGAATACTTTCTCGTCGCCTGCTCGCTGGCCGACCTGGTCCGTCGCTTCCGCGCGGCAGGCAATGATTGGTCCGCGCTACCCAACAAGGTCGCCATTCAACTCAACGACACGCACCCGACGCTCGCCGTGCCGGAGTTGATGCGGCTGCTGCTGGATGAGGTGAAACTGAGCTGGCCCGACGCCTGGACTCTCACGCAACGCACGCTCGCTTACACGAACCACACGCTGCTGCCGGAAGCGCTGGAGAAATGGCCGGTACAGTGGTTCAAGGACCTGTTGCCGCGCCATCTCGAAATCATTTATGAAATCAATCGCCGCTTCCTCGACGATGTGCGCCTGCGGTATCCCGGCGACACCGGGCGGGTCGAGCGCGTCAGTCTTATCGAGGAAGGCGCGAGCAGGCACGTCCGCATGGCGCATCTGGCCATCGTCGGCTCGCACAGCACAAACGGCGTGGCCGCGCTGCATTCGGAGTTGCTCAAGCAGCGGGTTGTGCCGGATTTTGCGGCCATGTTTCCCGAGCGCTTCAATAACAAAACCAACGGCGTCACGCCGCGCCGTTGGCTGTTGCTGGCCAATCCTTCTCTGGCGGCGGTCATCACCGAGGTCATCGGTGATGGCTGGATCACCGACCTCCTGCAGTTGGGGAAATTGAAGCCGTTCGCCGATGACGCGTCGTTTCGTGCCGCCGTCCGCAAAGCGAAACGCGACGCGAAGACGCGGTTTCTCCGGTGGCTCGACCTGCCAGGGATTGATCCCGACAGCATTTTCGACACGCAAATCAAACGAATCCACGAATACAAACGGCAACTCCTGAACGCGCTGCACGTCGTCGTGCTCTACAATCGCCTGCGCGAGAACCCGCAGATCGACGTTCCGCCGCGCACCTTCTTCTTCGCCGGCAAGGCCGCGCCCGCTTACCACTTCGCCAAGCTTGTCATCAAGTTCATCAACAACCTTGCTGGCACGCTCGACGGCGATCCGATCACCCAAGGCCGGTTGAAGGTCGTGTTCGTGCCGGACTACCGCGTCTCGGTCGCCGAATACCTGATTCCAGCGAGTGACGTATCCGAGCAAATCTCGACCGCCGGCTACGAAGCCAGCGGCACGAGCAACATGAAATTCATGATGAACGGCGCGCTCACCATCGGGACACGCGATGGCGCGACCATTGAAATGGCCGAGGCGGCCGGGGAGGAAAACTTTTTCCTGTTCGGCCTGACTGCGGAACAGGTTGAGGGAAGTCGCGGTTGGTATAATCCGCGCTGGCACCACGAGAACGAGCCGGAAACGCGCGCCGCGCTCGACTTGATTGCCGGCAATCATTTCAGCCGAAACGAACCCGGCATCTTCACGCCCATCCTCGATGCACTGCTGCAACACGGCGACCATTACCGACATTTGGCCGACCTTGCCAGTTACGCTCAGGCCCATCAACGCTTGAGCGAGTTGTACGTCGACCCTGATGCTTGGACACGCAAGGCGATCCTGAACATCGCCGCGTCCGGCAGGTTTTCCAGCGACCGCACCATTGCCGAGTACGCCAAAGAGATTTGGAACGTCACACCCTCACTCGAAAGGAAAGCGCACTATGAAACAGCAACGCCAGACAATCAAGATTACCAGTCCACCGAGCAGCGATGACCTGCCGGCCGTTGTTTAGCTCAACATTCTCAACCGCCTTCCTCTTTGCTGTCAGCCTGATTGTGCGCTTCGTTCACAACGCAATAAATAGTACTGCACTTATTTTATGAGAAGGAGGGAAACGTGAATGCCTTAGTTTTCCTGTTTGTGGTCGAATCGTTCGTCATCGGCGCAATGTGGCACAACAAGTCGCCGCGATCTGAAAGGGAACACGAAAGTGAAAGACCGGATAGGGCAGTCTTGTTCTCCCGTAGATGCGCCAATTTCCATTGTACCCCGTATTGCACCCCGCGCGCTTAAAAATGGGGCCAAAACTGTCCAAACAAGTCCGTTTTGAAATTTTCGTCGGGCACGCTAGACCATTGCTGTCCAAGTGTTTCTACTTGAGTCCAAGAGACTTATAATGATTTTGAGTCTGGCGCGTCTGCCAGTTCCGCCACGTCGGCAACAGTGCGCCAATATATTTCGTCGGGCGGTGAAGTAAACAAGTTTTCACATGTTCGTTGCGGACCTGCCCACAACCACCCCAATCATTGAGAATGCTCCCGGAACAGGTTGAACTTTTTTAACCGGCGATGACACCGGTAAACCAGGCAACCGCCAAAAAACGCACCGTGTCTGCTTCATTTCCAAACACTGTCCGGGCGTTAAGCTTCTCGATGATTTCAAACACGCAGGAAAAGGCAACCGTCTGATACCGCGGCGGAATTCCCCCGATTATTGCAGGTTCCCGACGCATTTGTTGGCATGGAACATGCGCATTTGTGGTCAAATGACACGACGAAGACAAGCTGTGGATATCGTGGGATTGGTCGCCCGATTGACAGGCTTGATTATGCTCATCAGTCTTTTTTTTCCTGCCGTTCGCCAGTCAATTGTCACGTTGGGCTTCATTGCAGTGAGTCTGTCGGTTCTCGTCGCCGCTGCCCTGATGGGTTTCGGCGTCTACCGGCTGGCTACCTGGCAGAGCGGGATGAGAACGTCGCCACGAAATCCGTTTGCGCTTTCAACCGATGCAACGGATGAAAACTGGAACTACGAATCAGAAACCACCCTGGAACTTCTCGAACCGGCGTTGCGGCGTAGATACCCCTGGCGGCACAGGATCGCCGACCATCCTTGACCGCAGCAGCCGAGGTTTGTTTCAGAAGGCAAAACGATGGGTGACAAAGAAGCCGTCACGGGCTTTGTCCGCTTTATTTCATGCTCGCGCCCTGCATTTTCCCATCTTTTTCCTTCATCATGACCTCCTTGCCACTCCTTCCCATCAAGGGCTGCGGCCCGACAGGCATCGGCTGCCACTTTTAGCTATTATAGACTGACTTTCCATCTGGAACAAAACTGGCTGGCGGGTGCAGGCAGGCAAGGCTCCCGACAAGCCCCGTTAGCCGGGAAATCACGGTTTGCATGGATACTCAACCTGCCGTTTCAAACAACTCCGTCTGGTCGCGGCGTAGTGTGATACTATTTTGCATTCAATCTAACATTAACAATCCAATCAAAACCGGTGAGGGATTGGATTTGGGCGGGTGAGGATTCCAGTTGGCAGAGGCGTTGTTCCAAGGCGTTTTCGACCGCGTCCA
>JBEKSU010000227.1:0-5949 GCA_049516755.1 Verrucomicrobiota bacterium
AGCGTCTGTTTCACGCATTCGGCGGTGTCCATCGTGTCACAGGTGAGCATGGACTGCTTCACGACGGGATGGGCGCCCCCGATGATGACCCCGCCGCGCGCCGGATCGCCGATGACGACTTCGCGGGTCTTTCGCCGGTGATAATGAAATGGGGATTCGCAGTATCGCACGTTGGAAAACTATTTTGCCGGCGCGGTTTCCGCAGGTTGCGCGGATTGCTGGATTTGCACGTCGCTTTTGAACATGGCGCGGAACAGCGAAAACCGTTTGATGTCAAAAAACGTGATATAGAGCATGAACGAAATCAGCAACACCGCGAAGCCGGTGGTGGTGTATTCGACAAATTTGATGCTCAACGGCCGGCGGAATATTTTTTCAATGATGGCCATCAGGATATGCCCTCCGTCGAGCACAGGAATGGGCAGCAAATTGATGATCGCGAGGTTGATGTTGAGCAGCACCAGAAAACTCAAAGCCAGGCGATAGTCGCTGTTCACCGCATTGGCGAGAATGGCCAGGATGCCGACCGGCCCGGACAAATCCTTGGCGCCCACGCCCGTTTCCCGTGAATGAATGAGCGCGCCGATGGTCGCAAATGTCTTGTCCACCACGTCCCGCACCTGGTCCCACGGCGTCGGGCCCGGTTTTTGGACGATATAAATCTGCGTCGAACTCACACCCAACGCGATTCCGATTCTTCCGTTTTTGGTTGTGGGATCAACCGTCGGCGTGATGTTCAGCGCCAGTTTTTGCGGGCCGCGATCGGCCCGCAATTCGGTGAGTTGTCCGCCCCGCTTGCGTATCAGGTCAATCAGCTGCTCGCGGCTGGCAATGGGCACACCGGCAAAGGAGATGATGTGGTCACCGCGCTGAAGGCCGGCTTTTTCCGCCGCGCTGCCGGACATGACATCCATCACCTCGGGATGATCGCGCGGATCAAGATTGAGCAGCTTCAGGCCGATGGCGTTGTCGGCCATCGCCTGGAGTTGATACGTGATTTCCCTGCCATTGTGTTCTATGACCACCGGCAACACGCTCGTGCGCGCCACCACCGTATCCAACACCACGTCCTGCCAGGATTTCACCTTGTCGCCATTGACCGACACGATGCGGTCGCCTTCCTGAATGCCGAGTCTGGCTTCCGCCGACCCCGGTTCGACATAGCCGATGACGGCTGGATTCACCGGAATCGGCAGGCCGACAAAATAAATCACCGTGGCGATGGCAAACGCAAAAACCACATTCATGAACGGTCCGGAGAAGGCGACGAGAATCTTGTGCAACGGCGGCGCCGGCGGGACTTTTTCCGCCGACTGGCCTTCGAGCGCCTCGGAGGTGACCATTTGCGGCAGCTTCACAAAACCGCCGGCCGGAATCCACCGGATCGAGTATTCAATGCCATCGCGCATCCAACTGTGAATTTTCGGTCCAAACCCCACGGCGAATTCCTCCACCTTCATGCCCAGCTTCCGCGCGACCCAGAAATGGCCGAACTCATGGATGAAGATGGCCGCGCCAAACAAGACCAGCACGGCGGCAATAACATAAATGACATTCAATATGGTCATGATAAAAATCTGCCCCTCCAACTCAGGGACAATGTGAGTATAACAGGTAAAACTCTGCCCGCAATCACGGAACGCAAGGCCTTGAACTTATGACCCGTGGCAGCCGACGTAAGGAGGCTCTAACTCACCAGAGTTCAGATGGAGCCTGCTTACGTCGGCTGCTACAAGGTTTATGGGGAGCGTGCGTTCAATCAAAATCATTCTGGACAGCCAGGGACGACGGAAATAGGGTTGGACTTGAAGCCGGATGGGCTGCACAACTGGCCATCCATTATCTGTTAGACAGCACCAGCTATGAAATTACTTTTGCAGCGAAACGTCTGGTTCATGTTCGTCGTTACGATTTTCGTGACTGCTTGCAAGTCTCATCCTGCACTGACCGACACATCATCGGTTGAGAGCGACATCCGTGCGCATCTGTCAATTGGGAGTTCGAAGGCTCAGGTAGATGCTTATCTCAACGAGCGAAAGATTCGTCACAGTTGGCTCATAAGCGGAGACCAATTCCCTGGCAATCCATCGATTGACCCCAATACCGGTCTCCCGATTCCGGTTTGCCCGACCGAAGAGGGTATAATTGACAATGCACAGACAGATTATATTACCGGCAGAGTGTCCATTGTAATTGATTTAAAATTTGACGCTACTAAATCAAAGTTGGTCGGTTTTTCTGTTCAGGAAGTGAATCCGGATCTATAAGTTACTATTGCATTGCCATCATGCCTACGCCACCTAATATGAGGACAGACTGCACCGCCGAAGCCTCAATTCGTTGAGGAAAACGCCGTTTATTTTGCAGCTTCCCTCCGCGCCCAGGCGTCGGCTTCCAAAATCTGTTCCAACGTCGGATGCTTCACCACTTTGTGCGCGTCCATCGTCCGCCGCACGGTTTCCGTGATTTGCGGGAAATTGATTTTGCGGTCCACGAACGCCGCCACCGCCACCTCGTTCGCCGCGTTCAACACCGCGGGCAATGTGCCGCCCACCTCCCCTGCCCGGCGCGCGAGCGTCAGCGCCGGAAAACGTTCCGCATCCGGCTCTTCAAAGGTCAGATTGCCCAGCTTGGCGAAATTGGTCTGCACCCGCTCGCTCGGCGCGCGGTCGGGATACGTCAACGCGTATTGAATCGGCAGGCACATGTCCGGCGTGGAAAGCTGCGCCAGCAACGCTCCATCCACAAATTCCACCATGGAGTGAACGATGCTTTGCGGATGCACCAGCACGCCCACCCGGTCCATGCCGATGTCGAACAGCCAGCGCGCCTCGATCATTTCCAGCCCCTTGTTGAACAACGTTGCCGAATCAATGGTGATTTTTTTGCCCATGACCCACGACGGATGTTTGAGCGCGCGTTCGACGGTGATGTTGGGAAATTCCTCTCTGGGCGTTTTGCGAAACGGTCCGCCGGACGCCGTCAGCCAGAGTTTGCGGACGGAACTGGACGGCTTGCCATCGAGACACTGAAAAATTGCCGAATGTTCGCTGTCCACAGCCAGCACACGCACGCCGTGTTTGCGCGCCTCGCTCATCACAATTTCGCCGGCCATCACAAGAATTTCCTTGGACGCCACGGCAATGTCCTTGCCCGCGCGAATCGCGGCGAGTGCGGGTTTCAATCCCGCCGTGCCGACGATGGCAATGAGCACGATGTCCGCCGCCGGCAGCGTGGCAAGCTTGATCAAACCTTCGTCGCCGGAATAAACCTGTGTCACCGCCCCGAAGAATTTCCCCAGGTCACGGGCTTTCTCGGGATTATTGATGGAAATGGCTTCCGGCCGGTGTTTGCGCGTCTGTTCGAGCAACCGGGTGGTATTGTTCCCGGCGGCCAGGCCGATCAACCGGATGCGGTCCGGCAAATCCTCAGCCACCTTGACGGTGCTGGTGCCGATGGAGCCGGTTGAACCGAGTAAAACAACGTTCTTCATGGATGCGTGAGGATATGGCGCAAGTAAAGATACATGATGGGCGCATTGAACAGCAAACTGTCCAGCAAGTCGAGGATGCCGCCGATGCCGGGAAACAGTCCGCCGGAATCCTTCACGCCCGCCTCGCGTTTGAAAAGTGATTCTATCAAATCGCCGATGACCGCCGTCAAGCCCAGCAAAACGCCGAGCACAACGGCGTGCAGCCGGTTCATGCCCGCCAGCTTGTCGCCCAGAAAATACACGAAGACCAGGCTGGCCACCGTCGAAAGCAAAATTGCGCCACCAAAGCCCTCCCACGTTTTGCCGGGGCTGATGCGCGGAATCATCTTGTGCCGGCCAATGAGCGAGCCGACGACATACGCGCCGGTGTCGCTGAACTTCGTCACGATGATGAAATAGAGGACGTAAAACCGTCCGTCCACGCCGGGGAAAAAATTGATTTTCTGGATGAAATTCAGCAGCCACGGCACATACATCAGGCCGAACAGCGTCGTGGAGATGGCCAGGATTCCGGCGGTATTGCTGCGCGAAACGAACTGCCGCAGGCACAAACCGAGCACGAACAGAATGAGGAAGCCCATTTCAAAGTCGTTGGGC
This sequence comes from Verrucomicrobiota bacterium, assembly GCA_049516755.1. Taxonomy (GTDB): domain Bacteria; phylum Verrucomicrobiota; class Verrucomicrobiia; order Limisphaerales; family UBA11358; genus UBA11358. The sequence goes on from JBEKSU010000227.1 coordinate 4,091, forward strand.
CGGGCCGGCGAATCATAAACCCCGACGTAACCGGTGGTGACGGTGGCGATTTCCCCCGTCAGTTGTAAAAACGTGCCCACCATGAGCAGCATGCCGCCAACCAGACCGCACCATTTGAAGCAGACCAGATTGCGCTTTTCGGCCAGCCCGTAAAATTCCGCCAGCCCGGTCGTCGCCAGAAAAACCATGATCAGGATGAAAACACCGCTGGAAATCAGCCGGTTGCTGGAGAACAACGCCATGAGAACCACCGTCCAGAGAATCACCGTGGTGATCAGCCGGCGGAGAAACACCTGCGCCTTCGAGGGCGCTTTGGCCACAACAGCCGTGTCGGACATTTCAAAAAGGCTATCAGGAGAAATGGTGGTTGCCAATCCCGACTTCTGCCGCTTGCCTCCACCCATTTGCGTGTACCGGGAAACATTCATCACTCCCTGAGTATTTCCCTTCATCGCTGCCAACATGATTCCTCGTGACAGAATCGCGTGACCGGTTCAGGATTCCGTCATGAAAACTGCATCAAGGACCAGGGGCGATCAGCTTTTGTCACTGCTTCCCATCATCGCATTTCTTTATTGTCTCACGTTGGCATTCGCGCCACTCAATCTGCTTGCGGACGGCTGTTTCGTGTTTCCAAAATTCGTCTGGGACAAACACAGGGAGATCAATGAGCCGACCCAAAAGGCCATCATCGTTCATGACGCCGGACGCGAAGAGTTGATTCTTCAGGTCAAGTATGATGGTCCGCTGGATGAATTCGGCTGGCTCATTCCCGTGCCAAATCTGCCAACAGTAAAGAAAGGCTCGATGGAATGTTTTTACGAGCTGAGCAAGTTCACGCAGAAGAACATGGAGCCGCGCTCGCTGACTCTCGGCATGTCGAAAGGGATCGGGGGCGATGGCAAGGAACCGCCGGTCAAGGTAATCGAGGTCAAAACAGTCGGCGCGTATGACATTGCGGTATTATCCACCAAGGATTCCGCGGCATTGGAAAACTGGCTGAAAGAAAATCAGTTTTCTTTTCCAGCCAATGCTGCCGGCGTGATTGATGCCTATGTCAAACAACATTGGTATTTCATTGCCGCAAAAATCAACCTGAAGAGCTGGTCACTGTTTTCGACGTCCGAGAAACTCGCCAGCGGTGAACTGCATCCGCTGCAAATCAGCTTTAACAGCGAGCACTGCGTGTTTCCGCTGAAGATTTCGTCCCTCAACAACACGCCCTCCGAAGTGCAGGTTTACGTGCTGTCTCCGGAACCGCTCGTCGAAAGAAAATTATTCGAGAAAGAAATGTCCGGAAATTACCAATGGCGAACCAACCAGCTGGCCAGGCAGGCGGAAGCGATGGAACATATTCGGGCGCTGCTGACGAACGTTGCTGGACGATTGCCGCCTGCATATCGGGAACCGAACCATGAACTGAACAGCCGGTCGGAGATAAACCCGGAAAATCTGATCCCGTATGCTCCGGTCGGGTATAAGGACATTCCAGTTTGCACCAGAGAAATGGCGTTGCTGAACAAAAAAGGAGACCGGTGGCTGATGAAACAAACCTGGACCTTCAAGCCCGAAGAAATGCGCGATCTGGAGTTTGAGCCGGCCATTCCAGTTTTCGCTGCAGCCTTGGCGGACACTGAAGGGGCGTTGGCCGCGGCGAATCTCCTGCAATTGGGAACGAACGGCGCTTCCGCCTTGATTGCGGCCATGCAGAATACCAATCCGGCGGTGCGCGCCCATGCCGCATCGGTTGCCGAAAACATGTTCGTCGCCTCACCAAACAACCACGGCTCCAACGAGAATGAGGAGGATTCCAGCCGTCGGACGCTGAATCCAGAACTGCTGGGGTTGCTGCCCACCCT
>JBEKSU010000228.1:0-5929 GCA_049516755.1 Verrucomicrobiota bacterium
GCCAGGCCGTTCCCAGGCAAAACCCGATGGCCACGGCAAAGAACGGCAGCGTCGGCAAAACATCCGCCCGCCACCGGATGCGCCCGCGTTGCCACCAACCAATCAGCAGGATGACCGCTGGCAGCGAAAACGCCGTGGTCTTGGCCAGCAGCGCCGCGATAAACAAGACGAACGCCAGACCGTAAAAGAGTGACGGGTGTCGAGTGGCGGGTGACGGGTGACCTCTGCCTGCCGCACCGGGGTCTGACGAAGTTGGGCCACTCACCACCCGCCACCCGCCACCCGCCACACTTTGCGCGTAGCGCAGGTATGCCAGCAACGCGCCAAGGTAAAGCACCAGCGACAGCACGTTCTTGCGTTCGGTGATCCAGCCCGCCGACTCGACCATGACCGGGTGCAGCGCGAAGATGGCGCCAGCCAGCCAGGCGCCCGGCACTTGCAGCCGCCGCAGCAATCGCCAGAAGAGCAGGGCGGCAAAGGCGTGCAGCAATACATTTTCCACGTGATAGGGCAGGGGATTGAATCCCCAGAGCTGGTAATCAATCCAGAAGGTTGTGCCGGCGAGCGGATAATACTGTTGCAGCGCGGTGGGCTCGCACCACATCAATCGCAAGCCTGAAAAACCGTTTAACAATCCCGGAATGCCCGTCGTCCACGAGTCGTCGTCCCAGACAAATTTCCCTGACAGCGCGGGCAGGTAAGCCAGCAGTGTGGCCAGTACAAGCATCAGACCAAAGAGACGTGGCCGCGTCACCACCCCCGTTTGGGGTGATTGCTCCCGCGCAGCAAACGCGGAAACCTGGTCGTTGCCTCTTCGATGCTTGGCCGTCATCTTCAAACCCCAAATGAAGGTTGTTTCATTTACTTGGGCAACGCGTTGGTTGCGGCTTTGCCCGGCCAGCCCCGGTTGAGCGTGCAGAACAACCGGAACGTGCCGTCATGATAGATCACGACCGGATCACGATACGAGTTGGTTGGACTGCCATGAAGGATGATGGGCGACTTGATGGCCGTGAGGTCAAGGCCCGATGAGCTGGATGCCAAAGCCAGCGTCGTCAATAATATGACCGTGATTCGCGCAGAGAATTTTAGGAAGACGAGCACTGTTTCTCTCATAAGGATATCGTCATCCTAGGCAAAACGCACCGGGCTGCAAAGACCTAACGAAACAGTGAACAATATCGGAGGACGGAGCTTCCTGACTTGATCGACCGGGTAAGGCCGGTTTGGGTCAGTAAAGGCATCCGTTTGGGCGGCGTTATGGAACGCTTGCCCTGCCTGATGGAGCCCAACATATAACCATGGGTCACATGTTCCGTTGGCAGAAGCCGGGTTAGGCTAAAACACATAATAAGATTGCCTGAAATATGGACATTTTTGTCCAATTTTGGTTAAAAATTCTTGACCGGGTCGTAAGATTTCTCTATAAAGGGCGCTTACCAAAAAGCCCCTTAAATGTTCGTGTTCAGATTGGATATTGGTGTAGTGGCTTCATGCGCTTGGGAAAGTCGAGCCGTTTCAGACGCAGGGGGGAAATTGTTCCCTGATCACGCTCCAGCCAGTGTTGGATAATTTCACACTGAAACCGGCGACAGAATGGCTACCCCGTTGAAAATGAACAGCAAACCGGCCGGCCATCGAAACTGTACATTTGTGAGGGTGGGCAATTTGCGCCGCCTTTTGAATTCCTGCCGCAGACGGCTCTGGCTGTTTCGTTGCACCGCCCTTCATTCCTTGATCAAATTTCTCGATTGCGAGGAACATTTCGTGCCCCCACTTTTGCCCTGTCGTACGTGGCCGGGTGAAAACCAGAAGTAATAACAAAAACAACAAACCAAACAGAAAATAGGAGACATATATGTCATTCAGTAAAACTCAAAAATGTATAAGCGTAATCGCGGCTGTCGCCGTGCTTGGTTTCTCAGTGGCCAAAGCGGACATTCGTGACACCATTCAAAATGCGAAGTCGGGAACCACGGTTTCGGTTTCCGGATCATATAGCGTTGCCGAAATAAAAGTGCCAGCCGGTGTGACCGTCAAAGGACCGGCCACATTTACCTTCACCAGCACCTCTGAAGATGGTTTTACCTTGAAAGGTGCTAATGTTACTCTGCAAAGCCTGACGATTAAGAACGCAAATCGTGCCGTCAACATCTATGCCACCGGCTGCAAAATCACGTCCTGCACGGCGACCCTTTGTTACGACACAGGCATTAATTGCGACGATACGACCTACGCCGCCATCTCGGGCTGCCTCTCGTATGATAACGCGGACACCGGTGCCGGTGGCGGGAATGCCGACGGTTTTGGTGTCAAGAGTGGGTCCGGAGCTGGAATAACATTCTCCAACTGCACCTCCCATGACAATTCCGATGACGGTTATGACTTCTACGAAGCCACCGCTCCGGTTGTCGTCACTGGCTGCCAGTCCTATAACAACGGCAGTTACGGCGGGCAGTCAGGCAATGGCGTCGGCTTCAAGATGGGCGGCCAATACAACGTGGCGCATACCTACACCAGTTGCATTTCCCACAACAACACTACCGGCTCCAACGGAACGGGTTTTGACACCAACCACAATACCGCCAAGATCCAACTGACCACCTGCCATAGCTACAGCAACAAGGCCGCGGACGTGCTGGGCAACTGCGTTCTGAGCAACTGCACGATGCAGACAAACTAAATGAGGATTATTTCTGCGAGGATCATGGTTGATCTCTGCAGACCTTGAAGTTTCAAGGGACTTGGCAACGTGAGTTGCCAGGTCCCTGTTCATTTGGCTAAAGTCCGATCGTGTTTGAAGAATGTCTTTAACCATGAACCAGATTGCACCTCCTTCCGCCCGATTACGCCGGACCAGGGTGGTGTTGGTGATTTGCATGGGAATTGTTTTCGGGGCGGTCTGTTTCTTTGCCGGCCGCCTTTCCGTCCTGCTGATGGCATCCGGTTCGGATTCGAACACAGCAAATAAGGCCGGACATTTGCCGGCCAGCGCCATCAACGCAGCAATCCTCTCTTCCGCTTCCAATACTCAATCCAACCCGGCATCGAAGGCGTCGTCAGGGTGGGACGAACAAGAGTGGAGCAAATTGAAATCCCAGCCCGGTACCATGGCACGCAACGCCGCCATGGCGAAAATGCTGGAAATGCTGGCCGCCACCGATCCCAAGCGCGCGATGGCACTCGCCCAAGCGGAAGGCAACCGGAAATTTCGCGCCGACCTGGAGCAGGCGGCGTTGCGCGGCTGGGCCGGCACGGCTCCCGTGGATGCATCCAATTGGGCGCTTGCCTTGACAAATCCCAATGACCGTGACGCGGCCATGAAGACGGTTTTAGCCAGCGCCGCTGCCGCCGATCCCGATGAAGCGGTGCGCGTGGCCAAACTTATCATGCAACAGGATCCCAGCGCGGGTGGGGGTTATGGTTCCTCCCTGGTTGACGCCCTGTGCAACGCGGGAAATTTCGAAACCGCGGCAAAATTTGCCGCTGATGGCGACAACGGCCAGCGCCCGTTCTGGCTGGGGGAAACCTATTCGAAATGGGCGGAACTCCAGCCCGAACAGGCTGCGGCAGACGCCATGACCATCACTGACCCGAACATACGAAATCAAGCCTTGCATGGAATCGTGGGCGGCTGGGCGCAAGCGGATCCGGCGGCATTGACCCAGTTCCTGGCTCAGTTGCCGGCGGGCGGTGATCGCTGTTCGCTGATCGGCCAGGCCATACAGCAATGGGTGCGTCTCGACCCTGTGGCGGCTGCGGATTGGATCGACAACAGCGACCTCGGGCCGGATTTGGACCAGGGCATAAAGGCGGTGGCGAACATGGACTTGTTTGCGGGCGATATCCAGCCGGACGTCGCGGTCAACTGGGCGGAGAGCATCACCGACCCAACCGTGCGTTCGCAAGCGCTGTTGAAATTGCTGCGCGACTGGGTGCTCATGGACTTGCCCGCCGCGAAAAGTTATTTGGAAACGACCACCAATCTCCTGCCCGCCGACCGGCAAAAAATCAACCAGGTGATTGAAAATATCAGCCGCAACGCCGCGCAATGATGAGCCAGCCGCTCCTTGCATAAGGGGTCAACTCCGGTGAGGCAAATTTATTGGGCACCATCCGCTGCCATATCGCTCGTGTTCGCGGCGACCGCCCCGGCTCAACCCATAATCCTCCCTGGCGATTGTCCGGACGGATAAAGATTCCAACCAACAAAAAACCGGCGACCTGAAAACCAGACCGCCGGGCAAACCTTTTCTCCATCCATCACTCGCTTCGTGCCGGAGTTTTCACACAGCCTCGCGACTGGTTAGGCGACAATTTCATGACCAATCCGTTCTGCAATAATCTTGGAATGCTTCGCCGATCCCCTTGTCTTTATCCAAAGAAAGACCAAGGCCATACCACACCAGAGCAACACCGACCAGGCCCAAAGCCATTCAAATGCCGCTTGCCAAAAAATAGGCGGGCGATGCGAATCAAGCCATTGAGTTAAGATGGGAGATGAAGTTGGAGAATTGAGAATGGCTCTAAAGGCTGGGTTGTGTAAGTCTTTCAAAAGAGCTTCTTGCGTTGGATTCGGATAAATTCCGACTATAAGGAATGAGGGATATGCCAGACAAAAAATAATTCCGATGACCGCCATTAGACGTGAGGCCGGATCTTTCCAGCGGCGACAAAATATAATCGCGAACAACGTCATGCTCACCAGCCATCCTAGACCGAACGCTCCCGCAAGTGTCATGTGTATTCTGTAGAATGGCCGGAAAAAATATGGAGCGTGTAGTAAATCCTGTTTCAGACCGTACAACCCGACGCCACTGAGTGATAGACAAGCAACAAAGCTAAAGCCGACGGCCACATATCCCAAACGTGTGTGCAGATATGCCCCCAACGCATAGATGGTTGGCAGCAATAACAGGCTGCCGATAGTCAGCGTTCCATTGAACAGCCACGTTAAATGCGATGCGTAGGGAAAACCCAGTTCCGAGATCACATGATTCCAAAAGGAATATGGCATCGCGTTGTTGTGGTTGAATGAAACAATGGCGAGAGGAATGCCGGTGAACCACAAAACCCCGCCGATAATGGCTGCGAACGTAGCCAACAGTGTCGAACGTGGCACAGATTTAAAAGCGTTGGTATTCATCTTCGGTTGCTGTCGCCCAACGTCCGGAACTGAGCCACGCCGGATGTGCGATGTCAACCGCGAAAGCGGAACTGGCCTGTCCGTTATAGCCTTGGCGACGGTGGAAGCGGCCAATCGTGGTTGGCTCCGGCGAGAGGCTGTGTGAAAACTCATTTTTCAACCATCCCATCCATCTGCTCGTTTCATCAAATGCCTCGCGCAAAAATTTGATCGTTACCGGAATAATTGTTAGACCACCTGTTCATGGTATCGGTTTCTGTAGCTCGGCTCGCAAATCTTTCAAAAACCCTCGGATATATCGGTTATAGAAATTGAAAACGTCACCAAGCATAAACCACTGCGACCTCGTCGTGGCCACAACCTGTGTGCCTCCAGACGACGCCAGTAACTGAATCGTCATCTCCGTTCCGAGAAGCCACCAACCGGGTTTGACGTTCGTCTTGAAGAGAGCGTCCTTTTGCGTCTCGCTCGTCCGGACGTAACGCGGACGCCGTGCGAGAACTATTCGGACTGCGTTGGCAACTACTGGCGGTGCAGCATCGAAGTAATCATCAGAATGGCGTCGAACTGTCATAACGTGTCTGGGTGGTCAACGTCCAGAGCTCAGGCACGCGGGACCAAATGACGTGAACCGCGCAGCGGAACTGGAGCCGCAATCCCGCGTTGCCTGCAGCGATTTGATACTCCCAGTTAAGCCCTTTTGGTTTTTTGATAACATGGGCAAAGGGCGGGAAAGTGTACAACCACTTTCCCGCGTAACCAATCGTTAACCCGGGGTCTCGC
>JBEKSU010000229.1:0-5909 GCA_049516755.1 Verrucomicrobiota bacterium
AAATCACTGGCCATGGTGCATCGGTTCGCCGTGGAACTGCGCCCGACGGTTTTGGACGATTTGGGGCTGATTCCCGCGCTGCATACTTTTATGAAGGATTTTATGAAGCGGACGGGTGTGCGGGCGCGTTTAACTGCCTACGCCGCGGTGAACCAACTGCCCCTCGACCAGAGTGCCGTGCTCTATCGCGTCGCTCTGGAAGCCCTCAATAACGTGGCCATCCATGCGCAGGCCAGCGCGGTGGAAGTTCAAATTAAAAAACTGCCAGACTGGATCTGCCTGACGATAACCGACGATGGCAAATCCTTTGATGTGAAACGTGTCCTCCGCACAAAAGGAAAAGGCCGATTGGGATTGCTCGGCATGAGGGAACGGTTGCAGATGATCGGCGGTAAATTCTCAATCAAATCCCCACCCGGTCATGGCACCACCGTCACCGCCCGGATTCCTGCCACCACCGAAAGCAAAGAAAAGGCTGTGAAAGGATCATCTGAAACCAAGCCTTGAACGCTATGAAGCGAACCCCTTTCTTTCTCGCGAAAGAACACACCCGCAACTCAAACTTCGTATCCACGAAATGTTCGCGGCGATCATCAAGCAAGCAATTTGCCACCGTCAATTTCCAAGTCTGAAATCTGATACCACATCTGATACCATATTGAGTTTTTAGAGCAAATCAGAACCAAAAACAACAAAAGGTCAGACTTTGAAACCTGCCGACGGAAATGAAAATCCGTCAATAGAATCAATGAGAAAATACGAAAACCAATCAAAACAAAAATTCAAAAAAAGCACTTGTGTTGGATTAGGAAACCGCTGCTCTATCCATTTGAGCTATGGGGGCGAATCGACCGCAAAAATACCCCCGCCACCGCGAATGGCAAGCCGCAGGTGGGACGAGCATCCGCGCGAGCCGACCTTTCGTGGCGGGGCAGATCGGAGACGGCTCGTCAGTAACCTCGCCCCACCAAAATGCCCGCGCCATTTCGCTTTTCCGCCGCCGCCGTTTCGCCTAACTTGCGGCCATGTTCAAGCCAGCCGACTTGTTTGACCTCAGCCAGACCGGGCACGCCGCCATTTTCGACGGCTGCCAATACGCCTGGGACGCGCTCAAAAAAATCGAGGGCTACCTCGCCACGAATTTAAAACCGGCCCTGCACAACCGCTGCGATGGCCGGGCATTCATCGGTGAAAAAGTTTTCATCGGCAAGGACACGGTCGTCGAGGACGGCGCCATGATCAAAGGCCCGGCCATCATCGGCGCGGGCTGCCAGATCCGCCACAACGCCTACATCCGCGAAAACGTCATCATCGGCGACGGCTGCGTCGTCGGCAATTCCAGCGAACTGAAAAACTCGCTGCTGTTCAACAACGCGCAGGTCCCGCACTTTAATTATGTCGGCGACTCGATTCTCGGCCACAAGGCGCACCTCGGCGCGGGCGTTAAAATTTCCAACTACAAGCTGTTCCCCGGCAACATCGAGGTGGAGGTGGACGGGCGGCCGTTCGACACCGGCCTGCGCAAATTCGGCGCGCTGCTCGGCGACGGCGCGGAAGCCGGCTGCAACGCCGTGCTGAACCCCGGCAGCATCCTCGGCCGCAGCGCGGTGGTTTACCCGAACGTCTTCTGGCGCGGCATCCTGCCCGCCAACATGATCGCCAAGAACAAGGCGGGAATCGACGTCGTCATCCGCCGACCGAGGGAAAACTGAACTACATTTGCCCATGCCTGATAATCCACACCAAAAAAATTATGGATTGGATGAAGCACAAGCTTTTGTAAAAGAAAACCTTTCTACCTGGGTTGATTTTCTTCAAGACCTTGCAAATTACGGATCCAATCTTATTCCGCGGCGTTATGTATCAAGCGAACGCACGCTTGCCGATACAGTGTTAATTGCCTCCTTATTAAAACACGTTGTGTGCATGTTGGACGGCATCGTTATTCCGAAGGTTGTGGTCGAAGGTGGTAGCATCTCAAAGATTTGAATCTCTAACGGCATGGTTTGATGCGCGCTCCGAATCCCAACGGGATTCCATCTTTCAGCCCAGTGTTGGCGCGCAGCACCTACGCTGGGTCATCGTCCCAAATCAACATCAACTCCAACGGAGTTGCATCACCGCTCACGCGCATTGGTTCAACTCCTTCGGAGTAGAATTTCATTTTCACGGTTCACCCAGCGTAGCCGGATTTTATCCGTCAACGCTGGGCTGGATGATTTTATCCTGTTGGGATAAATTTCCAGAGGTATTTCTGCCGCCCCTACCGGAGCTTGAATTGCTTTGTATGATTCCACCCACAGTTTCACCGTGGGCTATTATCGTCCGTCGCTCCGCGACTTCAAAAACGCCTCACAAATTTTCTGCGCAGTATTTCCCGGCGGCTCATCCGGCTTCAATTCAATCCATTCCAGATTTTTCTGGGCGCGGAACCAGGTGAGTTGCCGCTTGGCAAACTGGCGGGTCCGGATTTTCACCAGTTCGATGGTTTCAGGCAAAGAACGCTCGCCGCGCAGATGTTCCACCACCTGCCGGTAGCCGATGGCCTGCATGGCTGTTTTGTTCTCTGCCAGGCCGCGCTGGAGCAATTCGCGGGTTTCGTCCACCAGCCCGCGCTGGAACATCGTGTCCACGCGGGCGCTGATGCGGGCGTGCAAATCTTCCGATTGCCGCAAACAGGCGAAAAAGTTTTTTGGCTTCGGGCTTTGAACCTCGGACTTCCATTCGGCCCGCTGTTCGGAAAACTTTTTCCCCGTCAACCGGATCACTTCCACGGCGCGGATGACGCGGCGCGGATTTTGTTTGTCAATTTTATCATACGCCGCCGGGTCGCGTTCGCGCAGTTCGCGTAACAACGCCTCGAACGACGCGGTTTCAAGTTCGGCGCGGAGGCTGGGATTGGCCGGCGGCGCTTCGCCCAGTCCGCTCAGAAAAGCTTTGAAGTAAAGCCCCGTGCCGCCGCAGAAAATGGGGGTTTTCCCCCGGGACTGGATTTCCGCGACGGCAATTTTTGCGAGCCGGATGAATTGTGCGACGTCGAACGATCCGGTCAAATCGCAGATGTCAATGAGGTGATGCGGCACGCGGGCGCGGTCGGCGGGCGATGGCTTGGCCGTGCCGATGTCGAGTCCGCGATAGACCTGCATGGAATCGGCGGAAATGATTTCACCGCCGAGTTGTTCCGCGAGGCGCAGGGCGATTTCGGATTTGCCGGTGGCGGTCGGACCGGCGATGAGAATGGGGCGAGGATTGTGGATGGAGGATGGAGAATGGAGATCGGGTTCGTTTGCCATCTTCAAGCCTCCATTCTCTATGCTCGTTTAATCCCCCGGTGCGAAAGCAAGGCGGCGATCAAAAGGCCGGCGACAAAGATGGGAATGCTGACCAGTTGCGCCGAGGTCAGGCCGTTGTGGATGTGGTCCGGCGGGTAATCGCCGCGAAAGAATTCCACCAGAGACCGGCACACGGCGTAGCCGATGAGATAGGTGGCAAACACCTGGCCGTCGAATTTTTTGCGGCGGAACAGCCAGGCCAGACCGAGGTAGAGGGCAAAATTCAACAGCGCATCGTAAATTTCCGTGGGATGCACCGGCAACGAAGGGTCGCCCCTGCCCACCAGCCCCGCCTCGAAATGCTGCTGCCAGGCGGCGGATTGATTGGGAAAGCGGATGGCCCAGGGCAGATGGCACACGCGGCCGTAGCAGCAGCCGTTGAGGAGGCAGCCGATTCGACCGAAGGCATTCCCCAAGGCAATGCTGGGCGAGAGGATGTCGGCGACCTTCCAACCCGGCAATTTCTTCCAGCGAACATAGATGAAATAGGCAATGGCCGCGCCAATGAAGCTGCCGTAATAGACCAGTCCCCCATGCTGGATCATGAATATTTCCGAGATTGGCTGATGGGCAAATTCGTCCCAATAGGTCGTCACATAAACCGTGCGGGCGCCAACCATCCCGGCGAGCATGATCCAAAACACGAGGTCGGCAATTCTTTCGCCGGAGATGTTTTCGCGCCGGGCGCGGCGGGTGGCCGTCCAAAGCCCCGCCAGGAAAGCCAGCGCGATCATCACGCCGTACCAATGAATCTTGAAGTCACCGAGTTGAAACGCAATCGGATACACGATGGGAAATTAATGTGTGGCGGCGGAAATGGAAATGGAAATTCGCCGGAATCAGTTGGGATTGGTGGCAGCCACTGAATGCAGACGGGGTGGCAACGGCGGCGACAGGGGCGGCAGCGGCGGCAGCGGTGCCGCTGGCAATGGCGGCCATTCGGGAACCTGCCGGACAAGATCACGCCAGGTCTGGCGTTCCTGCGGCGACATTTGCGACCAGCGCTGGGCGCTCTTCAAAAAATCCTTTTTTTCCCGCGCGCTCATGCCGGCAAATTGCGTGAATGCCTGGATGCATTGCCGGCGTTGCTCCGGGGGCAGCTGGCCAAACGTCTCCAGCGTTTTTTCCATTTGCCGGCGCTCGGCTTCCGACAGGGTGTTCAGCGTTTTCTGTTTTTCCGACGGCGTCAGTTCGAAAAACTGGTTGCATTGGTCGGTGATTTTTTGTCGCTGGTCCTCCGAAAGCGTGTTCCAGTGCGCCAAATCTGGGTCCGGCGGACCGTTCTGTCGTTCCTGGCCCGGCGACAGGGGCGGCAGCGGCGGGCTGTTTTGCGAATCCACTTGTGTGAAGTAGCGCAGGGCACGCTCGTTCTCAAAAAATTCCTTCTGGACCGGCGGCGGCAAAGTGTCCCATTGCATGAGGCGGGTATTGACCAAAGCCTGCAAATCTTCCGGAATGGCCGCCAGTTGCGCGGCGCGGTTCGTCGGCATTTCGTGCATGAGGGGGAACAAATACCAGCGCAGTTCGGTCGCGCGCAGGCGTAACTCGCGCTCGTTCGGATCGAGCGCCTTGTATTCGCTCACCTTGGCGAGAATGCGGTTGCGGATGCCCGGCGGCCGGTTCGTCAGGTAATTTTTCCGCTCGGCGGGCGTCATCGCCAGCAGTTCGCGAAATAAATCCACGGGTGACTTTGATTGCGGCGCGGTTGGCAGCACCAGATTGGCGGGCACGGAAAATAATTTTTGCGGAACCGGAAGGTTGGTGGCGGTTTCAGCGGCGAGCGGGAAAACGGCGATCTGGCCAACCGCTAAAGCCGTGGCCAGCGAGCGACGCGCCTGCCCCAAATGGCTCATTGCATCAATGCCAGCAATTCGTCATCCGCGTGCTGCGGCTGGCTCATGCGGCGGATGGCGTCAAAATTTTCCAGCGCTTCCGGGCTGGGCATCGGTTGTCCCCCGGTCACGAGCGCAACGTCCCGGGCAAGCGTGATGCGCTGGCGGTAGATTTCATGGTGCTGGAAGACCAGACCGGTGAACGCAATCACCGCCACCGCAAAGGCGACGCGCGGCACCAGCACGTGCCAGTTCCAACGCCAGCTCCAAGGGCGAAGCCGGGCCTCTTCGCGTTCGACCGCCTGCAGCACGCGCGCGGTGAAATTCGACGGCACACTGGCATCCGGCAACCGGGTAAGGGCGGCGTTCAAGGCCGTTTCCATTTCCCAATCGGCGCGGGCGTCGGGATGGGCGGCGAGATGGGCGCGCAACCCGGCTTCTTCGGCTTCGGTGAATTCCCGCCGCCAGCCTGATTCCCGGAGTTTGGATTGGAGTTCGTTGTCTTTCATGGTCTCGCTGTTGATTAAAAACCGGGGGTCGGACAAAGTTGCTCGAAAAATTGAAAGCGCACTGGCTGTTCAAAACCGGTCGGGTATGCTAATAATCATGCAGCCGTAATGCGCCAAAACCCATGACTGCCATTGCCACCAACGCCAATGCCGCTGTGCCCGCCGCCCCGGGCAAACTGACGAACCGCCGGCGATTTCTCGAGGCCTGTCACTGCCGCGCGGTGGATCGCCCGCCC
>JBEKSU010000230.1:0-5899 GCA_049516755.1 Verrucomicrobiota bacterium
GAGACGTTTGACGCCGTCCAGCTTGCCCAGTTCCATGGCTACACCGCCGTCATCTCGCATCGCTCCGGCGAGACCGAGGACGCGACCATCGCCGACATCGCCGTGGCAACGAACTGCGGCCAGATCAAGACCGGCAGCCTGAGCCGCTCGGATCGTCTGGCAAAATACAATCAACTCCTGCGCATCGAACAATTGCTCGGCAAGAACGCCGTTTACGCCGGCACGAGCGCATTGCCGAAGGGAAGGTAAACAAGGTAGGGCGGACCTGCCGGTCCGCCGGACGCGCGGCAGCGCGTCCCTGCCAACAAGATTCCAAACCGGAAGCCGGGAAGCCGGCTTCCGTTTTTTAATAACCCTGTTTCAACAGCCACCAGACGGCGTACATCAGCGCGATGCAGGCCAGCGACATCAGCAGCGCGCTGGTGATAAAAAAGGACGCGGCCGTCATCGCCACCCCGCCGAGAAACGGAATCGTGGCGTGCTGTCGCCAGCCGTAAATCAGGTAACCGCTGGCGACGGCGCCCCAGATGCACGATGCCCAGATATAATTCTCGTTCAGAGAACCAAGATGTTTAAGAACGTCCGGCATGATTAACAAGGTGCCTTCACCTTCCAGCGCAGGCAACTCTTGGCTTTGGGCACAAATCATGCTAAGTTTTCACCGTGAACCGGTTCTTCAAACCGAACCTGAATTTCCGCGGCCGCATGGCCCGCGGCGTCATCGGCGCTTTGTGCCTCGTGGCCGGGATTGTCATCGCCGGCGACTATTCGTTGTGGGGGTTGATCTTCGTGGGAGCGGGATTGTTCGCCATCTTTGAATCCGTGACGCGCTGGTGTCTCGTGCGCGCATGCGGACTCAAAACCAAGTTCTAAGGCGCAAAATTCATTTCCCTCGCGGCGACTTCGTTTATCCTCTGACCGCATGAGTTTATTGCCGTTCGGAAAATTGCCCGCGTACAAAGCCCGCACCTTTGTCCCGCAAAACATTGACCTCGGCGACTGGCCGCAAATCGCGCCGCTGTTCGAACAGCTCGAAACTCGCGCCGCGCAATGCCGGTCCACCGCCGACCTCGAACGCTGGCTGCTCGACTGGAGCGAACTCTCCGCCGCGCTGGACGAGGAATCGTCCCGCCGTTACATCGCCATGACCTGCCACACTGACAGCGCTGAGGCGGAAAAGGCCTACCTGCATTTTGTCGAAAACGTCGAGCCCCAGCTCAAGCCGCGCCAGTTCGCGCTTGAAAAAATCTATATCCGCCGGAGGGGCGAGTTACACGAGCCCCAAACTGAAAAAGAAAATGGGACTCGCGAAGCTCGCCCCTCCGAAAATAGATATTTTGTCTTCGACCGCGACGTGAAAAACCACGTCGAGCTGTTCCGCCCGGAAAACGTGGCGCTGGAAACCGATGACGCCAGGCTCTGCCAGCAATACCAAAAATTGGCCGGCTCGCTCACGGTGAACTTTCGCGGCGAGGAAAAGACGCTCGTCCAGATGGGCCGCTATCTGGAAGAACCGGATCGCGTGTTGCGCCAGGAAGCCTGGGAACTGGTGGCCAGGCGGCGGTTGCAGGAGGTGGACAATTTTGACGAAATCCTCGATCAACTCATCGATCTTCGCGAGCGAACCGCCCGGAACGCCGGGTTCAAAAATTACCGCGATTATGCCTTCCGCCGGCTCGGCCGTTTTGATTACACGCCGGAAGATTGCACGCGCTTTCATGATGCGGTCGCCCGGGAAGTCATGCCCGCCATGCGCGAACTCCACGCCGCCCGCCGCCGGCAACTGGGCCTCGACCAATTGCATCCGGGCCACCTGCGACCGTGGGACCTGGCGGTGGACCCGCAGAATCGCCCGCCGTTGAAACCGTTCGGGCCGGCGGCTGAAATGGTTTCGCGCACGCAGAAAATTTTTGACCGGCTGGACGGCGAACTCGCGGGCGGATTCCGGCAGATGCAGGACCTGCGCCTGCTCGACCTCGACAATCGCAAAGGCAAGGCCCCGGGCGGCTATCAACAAAACCTGTCGGAGGCGCGCGTGCCTTTCATTTTCATGAATGCCATCGGCCAGCAGCGCGACGTGGAGACCATTCTGCACGAGGCCGGCCACGCGTTTCACGCGCTGGCCGCGCGCGATGAAGACCTGTACGCCTACCGCAGCGCGCCGATTGAATTTTGCGAGGTCGCTTCCATGAGCATGGAACTGCTCGGCAACGAATTCATCGAGGAATTTTATTCCGCCGGCGACGCCAATCGCGCGCGGCGGGTGCATCTGGAGGGAGTCATCGGGGTTTTTCCGTGGATTGCCACCGTGGATGCGTTCCAGCACTGGATTTACACCCATCCCGGCCACAGCCGCGCCGAGCGCGCCGCCGCGTGGATGGAATTGATGGACCGTTTTGGCGGCGACGTGGATTGGAGCGGGTACGAAGCGGCGCGGGCCAACCTCTGGCACCGGCAGCTCCACATTTTCCTCCATCCGTTTTACTACATCGAATACGGCATCGCGCAACTCGGCGCGCTGCAGGTCTGGGCGAATTCAAAACAGGACCGGGCCCGGACGTTAAATGAGTACAAGCAGGCGCTGGCGCTGGGCGGTTCGCGGCCGTTGCCGGAATTGTTTGCCGCCGCCGGCTGCAAATTTCAATTTGATGCCGCCACCATCAAGCCGCTGATTCAACTGGCGCAGAAAGAATTGATGAAACTGTAAGCGGACGGACCACCGGCGCCATGCCGTGTCCGGAGCGGTTGGTCCGGCATTTTAGGGGTTTGCAAATGGAGCCGCTCGGGGACTCATTTCAATCACCGGCACGGGAATTGACCATATCGCATCCCGCGCCTTGAATCTGAGACTTCGGTAATACTCGACCTGCTTTGATCCTTCCAACCCGCGCACATCCTGGTTGGGAATGATCTCGGCATATTGAAAGGAAATCGAGCCTGGGGCATTCGTGCGGTCAATGTAGCGGAACACGTCCAACTCCTGATAACCGCGGGCCGTTAAGATAAAATCGATGCCATACCCGGCCTGGCTCTGATTCGTGTAAGAACCTACCGCCCGCGATCCTCCCGCCAGGATGGACTGGTGCATGTTCACAACCTGTTGCCGGCTGCTCGGTCCCGCAACGTTGAGCCGAAGGGCAAGCATCCGCTTCCACGATTTCGGACCTTCGCCGGGCCGATAGTATTCCACAATTGCCTTGGTGGCGTCGCTGGCGGAATACCCGGCCGCGCAGGAATCGCCCATCAATTGCAGTGTCTGCGGGGCGCGGATGCCGGCAACAATTCCATTGCAGGAAACCTGCTGGTCTGATGGCGTGGCGCACGAAGTGAGCAGCAGGACCGGCCCGAGCCTGATAAAATGTTTCATCCATGCGCTCGTCGCCTGACGGTTAAATTTCATGTTCAGGTCGAAACTCAAGGCGCGGCGTCGGACGCCAGGAGCAATTGCAGATACACCGCGTCGAACCATTGGTTGAACTTCCGGCCGACCTGGCGCAGATGCGCCGCCGGCTGAAACCCGAACTTCTCGTGCAGCCGGATGCTGGGATTCTGGTCGGCGGAAATGTTCGCCAGGATGGAACGAAGGCCCTTTCGCCGGCCGATGTCAATCAAGCCTGCGAGCAGCCGGCTCCCGATGCCCTGACGGTGGAAATCATGATGCACATAGATGGAGTCTTCCAGTGTGCCGGCGCTGGTGTAAGCGGTTCGGAATGTCGAGAGCGCGCCCCAGCCAACGACACGCCCGCCGCTTTCGGCAACCAGAACGGGCATCGCCTCGCTGCGGCCCTCGTACCAGGCCTTGCGTTCAGCCCCGGAGCAGGGGGTCGTTGTCCACACGCACGTCGAGTGAGCCACGTAGTAATTAAAAATTGCGTTGATGTCGGCCAGGTCGGCGGGACCGGCCGGACGGATGATGATTGTGTCAGTCATGGAACCTGCACTGTTAAATCATGCGACATTTGGCGTTGACACCTGATGCCCAGACTCAGCCACGCCGGACGTGTGATGTCAACTGCGAATGCGGGCCCCAAAGGCGCCTGTTCGCGATGCCGTTTATTGGAGTTGCTTGCAGCCCTTGGTTAGGCGGCTTGGTCATCTGTAAGCAAACGGCCGGTCGTCAAATAATGGTTCAGTGCTTTTTCCCAAGCCTGCATGGATGTCTGGTAAGCATCGGCCGTGAATTTGGCCACGAACTCGTCGCCAGTGGGACCCATGCTGGTGTGGCTGTAAGTAACATCCGCATAACATCCATCGCCATTCTTGGAAAGCTGAATCTCCAGCCGACACGCCGTCACCCCGGGTAAAATCTTCAACATCTCGACAAACCATCTCGCCGGCTCGTGGCGTGTGACATACCAAATCGTCTTTCCGGGTTCGTCCGCTGTGATGAAAACGCAATCGCGCTCAACAACGCCGGATGAACTGATGACCAACTCTGGCAGCCAACCGTCCGCCCATTCCGCTTCCCGCACCGGGCATAAGAGCGGGAAGACTTTGGCCGGCGGCGCGTTCAGTCTTTGCCTGTAAGTGTGTGTTGCGCGATTTGGTTCGGTGATGTGCATAGCCGCCTAGAGCTCAAGCACGGGCGTGGCCCGTCCTTGTAGCAGTACTGCGGAGGGTGGAGAAACAGCGCCACGACGAAGCCGGGGAACAGCGAATCTTCCATGCCGTCCAAAACCCACCTGTCCCGCCATAGCTTCCGGGCGACGGCGGAAGGGGCAGTCGGCTGCCAGCTCGCGATGCTGTTTATCGGAGCCTGCTCGCGATTTATCGGAGTTGCCTGCAACGGTTTGTTCGGCTTCATAAGGAAGCAATACCCCGGACACGTGTCTGAGTCTGCTCTGAAAAGCCAGACAAATCCTCGTCGGTAAGCAATCCCAACCTCCGCATGATCGCCAACTGCATGCACGCGGTGGAACGCCGGAAATCATCAAAAGCCTGCGCCATCTTATCGTTCCGTTCGTGGATCAGTTTGTAGGCGCGCAAATATCTTTCGTGCGCTGTCCCCTCACTCCCCAGGCTCACCGCCCCCAACTCCTGAAGAATACTGGCGCAATAGCGCTCAAGTAATTTCTTGTGCACTTCTTTGAATCGCCGCCAATCTGCTTCAGGAAAATCTGCCGACATAACGCTATGTCAATACGCCGAATGTTCAGAACTCAGGCACGGCCGCCGAGCGGGACGTGGAAATGAAAATATGCCGAACAAATTCATAAATCAATCGCAACTGACAGGGGCAGCCCCGAAAGCTTTCGGGGCAGGCGGCCAGCGCCAACGGCGGTTGGCTCCGGCGACTTGATACTCCCAGTTAAGCCCTTTTGGTTTTTTGATAACATGGGCAAAGGGCGGGAAAGTGTACAACCACTTTCCCGCGTAACCAATCGTTAACCCGGGGTCTCGCGACCCCATATCGAATGATCATTATGAAATATTACAGTTCCACCACCGAATACAACTGCGGAATTGATCTGCATGCCCGGCAAATGTACGTCTGCGTCATGGACCGCCAGGGCAAGAAGCTCGTCCACACCAACATCCGCAACAATGACTTCAACTTCTTCCTCAAGCTGGTGGCGCCTTATCGCCACGACCTGACGGTCTGCGCCGAATGCATGTTCGGCTGGTACTGGCTGGCGGATGCCTGCCAGGCGGCGCAGATCCACTTCGTGCTGGCGCACGCGCTCTATCTCAAGGCCATCCACGGCGGCAAGAACAAGAACGACCGGATTGACTCCGAAAAGATCGCGCACCTGTTGCGCACCAATCTGATTCCGCCGGCCTATGTCTATCCGGCCGCCCAACGTCCGCTGCGGGCGCTCCTGCGCCAGAGGATTCTCTATGTGTGGCGGCGCAGTGAACTGCTGGCCCGCATCCAGTCGCATCAACTGGCCCACAACCG
>JBEKSU010000231.1:0-5859 GCA_049516755.1 Verrucomicrobiota bacterium
TGCGGAAAAGCGGCAGCAACTTGGTGACGCTCTTCGATCGGGTGGAACTGGGCAAAAGTCCCTTTAAAAACCCGGTGAAAAAATCCTCAATAACCGTTGACGGATTACCTCAGAGGTGAGCTCAGGCACAGCCGCCGGAAAGCAACCGTGACCGGAGCAAATGACTTTATGAAAAATAAATCTCACAAAACTAAAGGGGCAGCGGCTGTTGCCTGCAGCGCTTTGTTGAGCTGCATCTTAATAAGAACCACCTCCGGTCGTCTTGATCTTGCCAGATGGTGTGCGCTGCGGAGATGTGAGCTTCTCATGTTCCTCTTGCAACTTCGTATGCGCCGCTTGGAGATTCTGATGAGCCTCAATCGTTGCCAAGTGACGTGCCTCCAACGCGGCTACCTCCCGCTGTATAAAGGCTATCTGACTCCGAAGTTCGTGCTTTGGAGTATTGCCTGCATCAACCATCCGGTCGAGATCGTCAAGGTGTTCCGTAATACTTTTCATAATCACTGGCGTATGCAGCCCAACTATTTAATTACATTGAGTCTTTTCACGCTAAGTTGATATTAGCCGGAAAAACAGTGAGTCGTTTCTGATATATTCTTACATCAAACGGATACAACACGATCCTCCGAACCAGGCCCCCGAATGCCAGGTGTCTAGCTCGACAGCGCGCCTTCGGCGGCGGCGGTTTGATTGAAGACGAGTTTCTCCTTGTCGGATGTGACAACGATTGGATCGCCGGGATGCAAATTGCCCTTGAGAATCTCCTCGGCCAGCGGGTCTTCGAGAAAACGTTCCACCGAGCGGCGCATGGGACGCGCGCCGTATTGCGGGTCGTAGCCTTTCTCAACCAGAAAGTCCTTCGCCTTTTCATCGAGCTCAAGCCGGATGTTCTTGTGGCGGAGTCGTTCCAAAACCTTTCCGACTTCCAGGTTGAGGATCTGGATGAGATCGGCCTTGGTGAACGAACGGAACACAATCAGGTCATCCAGCCGGTTCAGAAATTCGGGGCGGAACGTCTTTTTGGCCTCGTCCATGATGCGTTCGCGCATTTTTTCGTAGCTGGCCTCGTCGCTGATGGGCGAGAAACCGAGCGTGGACTGGCGTTTGATCGTGTCGGAGCCGACGTTGGATGTCATCAAAATGATGCAGTTGCGGAAATTGACGACGCGCCCGATGTTGTCCGTCAGTTTGCCTTCTTCCAGAATCTGCAACAGGATGTTCCACACGTCCGGGTGCGCCTTGTCAATTTCGTCGAAGAGCACAACGGAATAGGGATTGCGACGCACCTTTTCGGTGAGCTGGCCGCCCTCCTCGTAACCCACATAGCCCGGCGGCGAACCGATGAGGCGCGACACGTTGAATTTCTCCATGTATTCGCTCATGTCGAGGGAAACGAACGCTTTTGCGTCGCCGAACATCTGTTCGGCCATGGTCTTGGCCAGAAGTGTTTTGCCGACGCCCGTGGGACCCAGCAATAAAAACGTGCCGATGGGCCGACGTGGGTCCTTCAAATCCGCCCGCGAACGGCGCAACGCCTTGCAGATGGCTGAAACCGCTTCGCGCTGGCCAACAACGACTTTTTCCATCTCGGTTTCGATGGTGAGCAATCGTTGCGTCTCGTCCTGGCCCATGCGTTTGATCGGAATGCCTGTCCATTTGGCAACGACGTGAAAAATGTCGTCTTCGTCCACCACCACGCGTTTTTCCTCGCGGCTGACGCGCCATGCGGCAAGCATGGATTCCAGTCTTTCCTTCGCCTGCTTTTCCTTGTCGCGCATCGAGGCCGCACCTTCAAAATCCTGGTTCTTGATGGCGCGTTCCTTCTGGGCCTTGATTTCCTCAATCTCGGCCTCCAGCGCCTTGGTCTCCGGCGGCCGCGTCATCGTGCCGATGCGCGCGCGGGAGCCGGATTCGTCCATCACGTCAATCGCCTTGTCCGGCAAAAACCGGTCTGTGATGTAACGATCGGACAATTTGACGGCGGTTTCGACGGCTTTATCCGTGAATTCAACCTTGTGATGGTCCTCGTATTTGCGCCGCAGGCCTTTCAAAATCAAGACCGCCTCTTCCACCGATGGGGCTTCAACCTTGACAGCCTGGAAACGGCGTTCGAGCGCGGCGTCCTTCTCGATGTATTTGCGGTATTCGTTCATCGTGGTCGCGCCGACGCATTGCATCTCGCCGCGGCTGAGCGCGGGCTTGATGATGTTCGAGGCGTCCATCGTGCCTTCCGCCGAACCGGCGCCGACGATGGTGTGCAACTCGTCAATGAACAAAATGATGTTCTTCGCGCGGCGGATCTCATCCATGACCGCCTTGATGCGCTCTTCAAACTGGCCGCGATATTTCGTGCCCGCGACCATGAGCGCGAGATCGAGGGTGACGACGCGTTTGTCGCGCAAGATGTCCGGCACGTTGCCGCTGGCGATTTCCTGCGCCAGGCCTTCGACAATGGCCGTCTTGCCCACGCCCGCTTCGCCAAGCAGAACCGGATTGTTCTTGGTGCGGCGGCCGAGAATCTGGATGACGCGCTCGATCTCGTTCTTGCGGCCGATGACCGGGTCCAGGTCGCCTTTGCGCGCGATTTCCGTAAGGTCGCGGCCAAACGCCTTGAGCGCGGGCGTTTTGACTTCGCCTTTCTTGTCCGCCCCTGCCGCCGGCGCTTTTTCTCCGGGCTCGGCGGCGGATGCCTCCTCTCCGGTGAAATTTGGATCCAGCTCCCGCAAAATTTCCTGCCGCGTCTGCTCGATGTCCACGTCGAGATTCTTGAGCACCTTGGCGGCGACGCCGTCGCCCTCGCGGAGCAGGCCGAGCAGAATGTGTTCAGTGCCGACGTAGGTGTGATTGAGCGCCTTGGCTTCCTTGGAAGCGAGGGCCAACACCTTTTTCACGCGCGGGGTGTAAGGGATGTTCCCGATCATTTTCTGGTCGGGGCCGGTGCCGACCTGTTTCTCAACCTCCATGCGGACGGTTTCAAGGTCGAGACCCATTTTTTGGAGCACGTTGACGGCGACGCCCTGCCCCAACTTGATCAGGCCGAGCAACAGATGCTCGGTGCCGAGGAAATTGTGGTTGAACCGGTCGGCTTCCTTGCGCGCCAGCGCGAGCACCTGTTGTGCGCGCGGCGTAAAATTGCTCATGGCTTCTTCGCTCATACTTGTTTTATTGTGATGCTAATTGGCCGATTTGTCCAATCCCATCCCCGGCGCGCCGAAATGTTTTGGCAGCGGACGGCCCACGTTTTTCAAACGTTCGCGCAGCATGTCGGCGCGCATCAAATCGCGCTCCTCGGCGGACAATTTGTCCGAAAGTTGTTTCTGTAAATGCGCCGGCTGCGTCAGGATGAACAACTCATCCACCAATGCACGTTCCGTGCCAGGAAACAGGCTCATGTCCACACCTAACCGCATGAGCGAGAGCAGGTTCATCGTTTCCTTCGACGAAATACTGTGCGCGTTGGCCAGAATGCCATAGGCGCGGCCGATGTGGTTGTAAACGACCTTCGGCTTCTTCTCCAAGAGCGTCTGGCGCGCGTTTTCCTCGTGCTCGATGATTTGAGACAAAACCTTGTCCAGCCGCTCGACAATGGTGGTCTCGTTCTCGCCGAGCGTCATTTGATTCGACACCTGGAAAATATTGCCGAGCGCTTCCGTGCCCTCGCCGTAAAGCCCGCGCACCGCAAGGCCAAGCTTGTTGACCGATTGAATGATCGGATTGATCTGCTCGGCCAGGACGAGTCCCGGCAGATGCAGCATCGCGCTCACGCGAATGCCCGTGCCCAGATTGGTCGGGCACGCGGTCATGTAACCCAGGTCGTTGTTGAAGGCGTAATCGAGTTTTTTCTCCAGCTCGGAATCCAGCTGGTCAATCGCACCCCACGCCTGCCGCAATTGCAGACCGGGCCGCAACGCCTGCATCCGCAAATGGTCCTCCTCGTTGATCATCACGCAAAAGGTTTCCTCGCGGTTCAGCACCAGGCCGCTGCCGGAACTCTTCGCGGCGTGTTCGCGGCTGATCAAATGACGCTCCACCAGGATCTGCTTGTCGAGCGCGCTGAGATTGTCCATCGCCTCGGAAAAGGCGTCCTTCATCTCCGGCAGGCTTTCAATTGCCGGACGGATCAAATCAAACACGCGGACGCGCTCCGGCTTTTTCGCCCAGCCGGGAAACGTGGCGTCCTTAAGATTGCGCGCAAGCCGCACACGGCTCGACATGACAATCCGGTCGTGGGGACCGTGCCGTTGCGCGATCTCTGCGGGTGTAACCAGAAATTTGTGGATGTCCATGGCTCACGTCACCGTCAAGCCCGTCCCGCGCGGGGTGATTTGTTTGATTTCGTCGCGCAAATGGGCGGCTTGTTCGAAATCTTCCTCTTTGATGGCCTTGTCCAGTTTCTTTTGCAGCGTTTTGAGCCGGTCGGCCTGCTCGCGTGATTCCCGCAATGCTTCCGGCACCTTGCCTGCGTGCCGCGTGCCCTTGTGCATCGTTTTGAGCAAACCCTCCAATCCCTCCGCAAAGGTTTTATAACACTCCGGACAACCAAGCCGTCCCGATTTTTTAAAATCCGCCTGCGTAAAGCCGCAGCGCGGACACTTGGTTTCCACACCACCGGAAGATTGCTCCATCTCCTGCGACGCCCCGAGGCCAAGCATCAAATCCGCGAGCGCAAAACCGCCCGGATCATTCACGCCCTTGGCCTTGGCGCAATCCTCGCACAAATCCAGCTTCTGCATCTTGTCCCCCACGATCTGGGTCAGATGCACCGTCGCCGGTTTTTCTTTGCAATTGGAGCAGAGCATAACGCTATTTGTATATCGGCTCGCCCGAGACTTTCGTCAAGGCGTGGTATTCATCCTCCAGCTGGCGCGAGACCCGGCCGGGTTTGCCCGTGCCGATGACCCGCCCGTCAACTTTCACCACCGGCACGATTTCCGCCGCAGTGCCGGTGATGAAACATTCGTCCGCGTTGAACAAGTCGTAACGCGTCAGGTTCGGCTCCGACACCTTCAAGCCGGATTCCTCGGCCAGTTCAATCACCGTCTGCCGGGTGATGCCATAAAGCGCGCCCGCCGACAGCGGCGGCGTGAACAGCGCGCCATTTTTCACAATGAACAGATTGTCGCCCGTGCATTCGGCCACGAACCCTTCCGCGTTCAACATCACCGCCTCCTCGCAACCGCCGTTGTTCGCCTCGATCTTGGCCAGGATGTTGTTGAGATAATTCAGCGACTTGATGGCCGGATTGAGCGCGCTGTGTAAATTGCGCGCCGTCGGCACCGTGATGATGTCCAGTCCGCGCCGGTACAGCGCCGGCGGATAAAGCTGGATTTTGTCCGCGATGATGATGACCGATGGGTTTTTGCAGCTCCTCGGATTCAAGCCGAGCGTGCCCACGCCGCGCGTCACCACGAGGCGGATGTAGCCGTCGTGGATCTTGTTTTTCCGGCAGGCCTCGACGACGGCGCGCGTGATTTGCGCGGGCGACATCGGGATTTCCAGCAGGATGGCCTTGGCTGAATAAAACAGCCGGTCGATGTGCTCCTTGAGCTTGAACACGCGGCCGTGATAGGCGCGAATGCCCTCAAAAATCCCGTCGCCATAAAGCAGACCGTGATCGAAGACCGAGATCTTCGCATCGCGCTCGTTGTAATATTTGCCATCAATGAAAATTTTCATTTCAGAATCAAAACAGATTATCAAAAAAACGCGGTTGAAGCAAACTTGAATTTGAGGCTGTAGCGGCGGTCTATGCCCGTCGCCAAACAATCACCAAACGGCACCGCTACAAGTTAATTTGCGTGACAGACGGCTAATGTTGACTATATTTGCGCGCTCTGGTGACCCCATGGTCTAGCGGTT
>JBEKSU010000232.1:0-5813 GCA_049516755.1 Verrucomicrobiota bacterium
CGGCGCTGTCAACAACTCCATCGGCGGAACGGTCGCCGGCGCACGCAACGTCATTTCCGGCAACATCACTGCCGGGGTTTTCTTTAATGGCACCGGGACCAGCGGCAATCTCGTCGAGGGCAATTACGTCGGCACCGACATCACCGGCACCAATGCCGTTCCCAACACGCTCGCCGGCATCTACGCGCCCTCTCCGGGCGGTCCCTCCGGCAATATCATCGGCGGCACCGTCGCCGGTGCGCGCAACGTCATTTCCGGCAATTATTATGGCGTTTACCTCGCCAACCCGGCCACGACCGGCAACCTGGTCGAAGGAAATTACATCGGCGTGAGCCCGGACGGCACCCACGCCGTGGGCAGCACTTTTACGGGCGTCATCATCTTCGCCGGCGCAACCAACAATACCGTCGGCGGCACGGCGGCCGGGGCGGGCAACCTCATTTCCGGCTGCTGGGGTTACGGCGTTTACATTTCCGACGACGGCACGTCCGGCAATCTGGTTCAAGGCAATATCATCGGGGCCGACCTGACCGGCACCAGCGCTCTCGGCAACGGCTATGCGAACGTGTTTTTGCAGCTCGGTGCGACCAACAATGCCATCGGCGGCACCGGCGCGGGTGCGGGCAATGAGATTGCATTTTCCGGAGGAGCCGGCGTGCTCCTGTTGGATGCCAACACCACCAACAACAGCATTCGCGGCAATTCCATCTTCGCCAACGGTTTCCTCGGCATTAATTTCAATAACACCGGGGTCACGCTCAATGACACCGGCGATGCCGACACCGGCCCGAACAACCTTCAGAATTTCCCGGTCATCACCAACACGTTCGGCTACGCCGCCAGCACCATCGTCCTGGGAAAACTGAACAGCGCGACCAACCGCGCCTTTTCCATTGATGTCTATCGCAATATCGCCACCGACTTCAACGGCTACGGCGAAGGCCAGTTCTACCTCGGCACCGTCGGCGTGAACACCGATGGTTCCGGCAACGCGGGGTTCGCCTACACCAACAACAGCGGCAATTACGCCGGACAATACATCACCGCCACCGCCACCGCGGCGAGCGGCGACACCAGCGAATTCAGCCTTGCCGCTCTCTGCACGAACAAACCCGCGCCGTCGGGCACGTTCACCGGGCCGTTGACGTGGCGCACCAATGGCTTCGTGCTCACCTTGACGTTTCAGACCAATTTCACCTATCGCGTCCAGGCCACCACCAACCTCGCCGCCAGCCCCATCGTGTGGACCGACCTGACCAATTACAATGCCACCAACTCCTCGCTTGTCTTCACCGACCGCACGGCCACCAACTACCGCCTGCGTTTTTATCGCGTGGTGTCACCGTAACTCGCACGCGGCGGCAAAAATCCACCGACGCGTGATTTTTGTCTGATTGATGTAAAAAACTGGCGCGGGTTCGCCGGGCCAGTTTTGGAAGGTTCAAGTATTGTGTCTGCGCATTCCCGGTTCAGCGAATGGACAGGGCGGTGTTGATTTGATCGATGGCCTCGTTGATGTGTTTGGTGACGCGCTTTTGGTTTTTGACTTCAGCGGCGCCCAGCACATTTTGAAGCAATCCTTGGGCTTCGCGCAACTTGGCGTCCGACAAAGGCTGCGATTGCTTGTCTTTGGCGTCACCGCTGAGAGTCATGCCCAGCAACTTGGCGGCAGCCTCAATCTGGCGCATGGCCTTCACGCGATGGCCTTTGTAATCGTGGTCGCCGGTGGCCAGAATGAGATAGGCATTCTGGAGCATTCCGGCTTCCGCCGAGCCGCTGAACGCCACGGTTTGGAATTGGTTCTGAACGGTAACGGAACCGCTCGATGTTTGCGTGGTTGCTGGTGTCGCAGCGCGAAGGTTCACGCCGCAGGCCAGAACAGTTGCTAAAACCGCAGCTTTTGCCGCTGTTTTCAGAAGGTATGTTTTTGTTTTCATATACTCCATAGTTGACGGAACGAGCGAGTGTGAAGTTACATGCCTTTGGCGCAACTGCGTTCTTTCTCAACGCACCGGATGCGGCCAGGGGTGCGTGGAATTCCGGCAAGGATCATGCCTTCTTCCTTGATTTTCAATGCCGCAGGTTGGCGGCCAGGTCACCTTACGGTTTTGTTTGATCCGGACCCGGAGCTTCATGAAAAGCCTGGTGGGCGCGATACAAAACCAGCAGTTTCTGATCTTCATACAACAAGTCCGTTTCGCCCAGCTCGGAGGCCAGAGCGCAGGCTTTTTGTGCGGTCGCAATCGCCTCATCAAACCTGCCCGCCTCCGCGTAAGCCGCGGCCAGGGTGCTGACCGGTATGGTTTCGCGATAGTGCGATCGTTCGCAGGCGCGTTTGGCCAGCTCAACGGCCAGCGCGCCATTCCGACTTTTTGCATCCGGGCCGGTGGCCAGTATCCAGGCCAGGTTGTTCAACGTTTCCTTGGAATCAGGATTGTCGATTGTCCAGGTGGCGTTGTTCGTGGCATCCCTGGAAGCCGGATTGGATTGCGCCGGCGGTTTGCTTTGCAGGTTGTGACTTTGCTTCGGGCCGGCGACCGGCCGGGGCGGGAACAATTTTGCGGCGGTCAACATTCCATAAAGGAAAACCAGCAGGAGCACCATCCCCAGCCAGCAACCGCCTTTCAGCACCCGCCGGGTCCGGTCGTCCAGGCTGGCGGCCGGCGGCGAAGGGTCTGTGGCCGGCGGATTTTCCTGAACCGGTTGATAGCGTTTGGCGACGGCTTCGCTGATCAACATCCACCCGAGCGGCAATATTTCATACCAGACGCGGAATTCAATGATGACGCCGAACAGCAATATGCCGGTCGCAAACGCCACGGCAATCAGTTTGAACAGCATCTCCCGGTAAGTGCGCCAGGGCAGGACCAACACGATCAGCAGGGTGCCGGCGTTCACGAACACGACATGATTCAAGCCGGGATGGGTGAAAGTTACGGCAAAATTATGCGCCAATTGCAATTTGCTGAAAAAGTTGTCCGGCGAAAAAAACTGGATCGGAACCGCGCAGGCCAGCAGCAACAATTTTTTGGCAATGGCAAAGGCCGCGATCGTGGCCACAAAGCCGGCAATTCTTTTTTTTACCGGCCAATGTTCGCCCAATAAAATCAGCAGCGCGCAGCAGAGCGTGGTTTCCTTGAACAAGGCTCCGAGCCAGACGATGGTCATGAGCGGGAAAATCTTCCGGGAATTGTCATAGGTGAGAATGGCCCAGGTGAAGAAACACATGCTGGGCAGGTCCCACGGGAAAAAATACTGCCAGGAAGTGATGGATAGGTTCAGCATGAGGCCCGAAAAGGTGCCGAGGATTATCAGGAGCGCGTCAGCGCGGTAACGAATCAAAAGCCCAAACAGCAGCAGAAGCCACGAGGCGTGATAGGCCGCGAAAATGCTCGGCAGCGGCAGGAGGGACCACACGCCCGAGGTCCAGGGGCGCGGATTCTGGGTGGAATAATCATAAAGTTTGTCGATGAGCCATCCGGTCAGGAGTGAACCGGGCAACCGGGTTTTCACGTCTGGATATGCCCTGGCAAAATCTTCCTGGGAAAATGGGTGCCGCGAATGTTCCGTGAAAAAGGCGATGTTTTGAAAATGCTCCGGCGGCGTCGTCATCGATATCAACAGCAGGAAATAATAAACCGCCAACGACAGCGCCACGAACGACTCAATCCCCAGAAGGGCCGGTGGTTTTGAAAAATACCGGGTCAGCCGGATCGAAAGCTCCGGCAATTTGAGCCGGCTGGATTGTCTGCCCGCCCATCCGGTTACGCGGTCATAAAACCTCGATGCGAATTCTGCGAATTTATCGGGTGATGATTTCAACATACAGGCTATTCGCCGCACAGCTTCAAAAACCCCGGCTCGTCAATGATTTTCACGCCCAGTTTCTGCGCCTTGTCGAGTTTGAAACCGGCTTCCTCGCCGGCCAATATAAAATCCGTTTTCCCGCTCACGCTGCCGCTCACCTTGCCGCCGAGCGATTCAATTTTGGCCGCCGCTTCCTCGCGCGTCAACGTCGGCAGCGTGCCGGTAACCTGGTTTAAAGACTTGCGCCTGGCTGAAGTCTTGTAGGGCTTCAGCACATAGATTTTTGTTTCTTGCGCGCCCATCTTAAAACAATTCTTTCTGCGGCTGTTTACCTTTCGATTCCGACTTCGGCTTTGAACTCAACATTTCCAGAAATTCCTTTTCCTCCAGAATTTTTACGCCTAACTCTTTTGCTTTATCCAACTTTGAACCGGCTTCCTCTCCGGCAAGCAGAAAATCTGTATTCTTGCTGACGGAGCCGGTCACACTACCGCCAGCATCGCGGATGAGTACCGAGGCGTCGTCGCGGGATAAACTTGGCAGCGCGCCAGTAAGAACAAATGTTTTGCCTAAAAACTGAGAAACGCCAGCTCCCAAAGTTTTCTGGCTGCCAACATTTCCGACAGGATGAATTTCCAACCCTTGAAGCCTCTTCAAAATCTTTGTGCCATAGGCCGAGGAAAAAAATTTGACAATGCTTTTGGCGACCACCGGACCAATTTCTTCTGACAACCCAACTGTCAGCAACCGGTTTTCACGGGTTTTAATCTTATTTTTGAGGCTGGTTCGAACTGTGGAAGCTGATTTGGATTCCTCAAACTTCTTCAACTCCGCTTGGAGTCTTTTGATTTCAACTTCTAAATTTCGTCTTTGAAGTTCCGCTTCCGCTTTCAGTCCTGGATTCCTTGAAAGAATTCGCTGAATCTCTTTTTGAAGTTCAGCCGATTTTTTACCTTCATTGGCAATGAGTCGGAGCAGTTTTGAATTGGCCAAAGCATTAAGATCGCGATGCAGTTTGGCAAGTTCCAGAGCAGTGTTTTCACCAACGTCGGAAATCGCCAGCGCTAGAATCCAACGTGATAGCGGTGCGGTCCTAGCACGCTGAAGAGCTTCCAGAATTTTTGTCGCATTCTTTTCGCCAAAGGTGCGCGGCTCTTCATCCGTGCCAAGATTTAATTTACCAAGTTGTTCGAGCTTCAGACTAAAGAGGTCAAGCGGTTCTTTCGCCAAGCCACGTTCCACGAGTTTCTCCGCGACAATGCCGCCCAGCGATTCGAGGTCGAGCGCTTTACGTTGCGCGAAATACTCAATGCGTCGCACTTGCTGGGCTGGACAAAGCGCGACGTTGTCACAGATCCAATCTGCGTACTTGGCTGAACGCACAACCATTGTGCCGCATTTCGGACAAGGAGAACCTTGGAATGATTTGTCAAAATCCGGATCGCGTATCTCGTGACGACAATTCTTGCAGATCGCTGCAATAAATCTCGGGTCACGTTTAATTGGTTCTCCGCACGCCGGGCATTTGCCGCCGACGTGCTGGAACAGGTCGAATTCCTTCGCGCCGGGCGGACGTTTGGTTTTCACCACCTCGAAAATTTCCGGGATGACCATGCCCGCCTTGCGGATGACCACCGTGTCGCCGATGCGGATGTCCTTGCGGCGGATTTCATCCTCGTTGTGGAGCGTGGCGCGCGAGATGGTGGAGCCTTGCACGAAGACCGGTTCCAGTTCGGCCACAGGCGTGAGCACGCCGGTGCGCCCGACCTGCACGGTGATGGCCTTCAAAACGGTTTCCGCCGGCGTGATCCATGGCACCGGTTTGTGGACGATGGCCCAGCCGGGCGCGCGGGCACGGCCGGGTATGCGCGGCCAGTCGGCGAGCGTGTTGACCTTGAGCACGATGCCGTCAATCTCGTAAGGCAATTGCCGCCGCAGGTCGCGGTCTTCGTCGTAATGCGCGACCACCTTGTCCGTGTAGATTTTCAGGACCTCATCAATGCCAT
>JBEKSU010000233.1:0-5797 GCA_049516755.1 Verrucomicrobiota bacterium
GAAGGGAATATCGTTTCCCGCGCTGTCGGTGGTCGTGATCGGCCCGCTTAACTTGGAAAGCGTGCTGCCGGTGAAGATGTGTATACCCTCCGCCATATTTCCATAAATGTGGGGAATGAACACGTAGCCGGCGCCCGGTGCGGTCCACGTATACCAGATGTCGCCGGTCGACATTTGCAAAT
Source organism: Verrucomicrobiota bacterium (assembly GCA_049516755.1). Lineage (GTDB taxonomy): Bacteria > Verrucomicrobiota > Verrucomicrobiia > Limisphaerales > UBA11358 > UBA11358. Next base: position 183 of record JBEKSU010000233.1, read on the forward strand.
TCACGGCGGGTTCGCCGCGTTCCACTGTCGCTTCGGCGACGCTGTCATTGACATTAATATTTGTGCCCACCAACACCTCGCGGTTCGCGAAATCATCGTTGTAGGGACGGATGTGGATTTCCGAGTTCGCGGTATCCAAAACGTATCCGTCGGTTCGAGTCAACTCGGCATAAATAAACCAATCGCCAGGGCTCGAATTAGTCCACACCGCTGAATAGGGAGGCGAATCGGATTCAGCAATCAGCGTCGGCAAACCGTACCCGAGCGGGAATGTGTGCCCATAATATTTAACGCTCTCCACCATCGAAGGAAGTTCAGTCGTGACAATCGAAAGCGGAATCGCATCGGACGATTTGTAATTATTCGTCGGCTGCGTGAGAGCCAGGGTCGTGAGAAGCAGCTCCATTGTGAAATCAATGGATTCGTCAGGGGAAGGCGCTCTTTGCGCAGACAAATGGTACGTGGTGCCCATGGCGGCTTCGAATAAAAAGCTCAACTGATTTCGTTTGAGAGGCTTGACGAGCTTTAACTTGGCGGGATTTGTGCCGGTGTAAACGGAGAAACTCCCAAATGGCTTCTGCTGGTTCCAATTAATGACGATCGCCGGGCCGGAAGCCGGCGCGGTCCAGGAGTACCAAATTGCTTTCCCAACCTCATGCTTTTGATGCGTCGCGCCCTTTGTCACACCGTAAGCATACCAGTTATAGCCGGTTTCGACTTGTGCGTTGCTGAACAAATCATTCGGTGGCGGGGGCGGATTTGTGCGGGCAAGCATTGGGAAAGTTTGGGCACTCGCGGCTGTTATGGCGAGCGCAGCCAGACAGAAAGTGAACCCACCATTCATAATAATTGGTGTTTTATCAGCAATTCTTAGTTTACTAAACTTACACAAAAGGCGGTTGCAGCGCAAGGTCCAGGTTGATGGTTGATGGTTGAGAGGTAAAGTTGAGGGCCAAAGCCAGTTCGTACCTTAGCGATTGATCCACTTGTTCTGATCAAACTCCAGATTCCGCGAGCCGCTGGGATTATACCGAATGGTAGCATTGCAGCTTGCCGCATCTTCAATACGCGGAATATTCAACTCAAACCAGACTACGCCGTATTTGCCGCTACGGGTCTTGGCATAAAAATGGAACGTTTGGCGGCTGTTGTAATTGGTATCAGCGGCCCTGTGGTGAATTGCCATCTGTGTTAGGTACCCTTGCTTTCCGACTGCAATCCATAGACTCTTGCCCTGCCTGAATGCCAGTGACTTCAAACCGGCCATCTGAGCCAGTCAACATGTTTCTTTGGGAGTCTGGAATCGGACCGATTACAGTCGTCCAATTCAATTCGTCCTTTGCTCCGGCAATCGGTTGACCGAATTGATCAATCACCTTCCCGTAAAATTCAATTGGCATTTTCCATTGAAAATCAGGGGCGGCTTTGTCCATCGCATCCCACCATTCCCACATTGCTTTCTCTTCGGCCGTTTGAGGCGGATAGTTTTCGGCATCGTAGCTGTGGGTCACCACGTCGTTGTTGCCATAAGTCTTCTGCCAGAGCCGGCAGGCGGCATCATATTGGTAACCGGCGCTGGCAATGGCTGCGCCGTTGGTCGGAAAGGCCGCAGGCGCTCCCAGGCGGCGTCTTCTGATAGAATAAACTTGAATCTTCATCAATCTGGCTGCTAATTTTGTATCGTGACAAGTCATCCAATTGAAAAATCCAAGGTCGCCCCCGGGCGCCGGACCCATCAACACGCCGGGCTGCTGCCGGTTTTAATTCCATTGCTCGCCGTGCTCGTCGCCGGTTGCCATCGCGATGAAGTCAAAGTCTATCGTGTCGCCAAGGACCAGAACCAGCCGCAGCAACAAAGCGCCCCCGCCCTGCCCACCGATTCACCCAACCCGTCCCTGCCGCCCGGACATCCGGACATCTCGTCCGCACCCGCCTCCTCCCTGCCGGCCATGTCCCCGGCCGGCCTGCCGCAATTGACCTGGCAGACGCCGGACGGCTGGACGGAAATGCCCGCCGGCGAAATGCGCGTGGCGTCGTTCAAAATCCAGGGCCAGACCGGCAAACAGGCCGACGTCAGTGTCATTCCCCTGCCCGGCATGGCCGGAAGCGATGACGCCAATGTCAACCGCTGGCGCGGCCAGGTCGGCCTGCCGCCCGCGTCGCCGGACGAACTGAAAAAATTCGAGACCGATATCGAGGCCGGCGGCCAGCCCGCGCAGCTCTACGATATCCCCGGCCAAAGCCCGGCCAGTGGCGGCGTGGAACGCATTCTCGGCGTCATCCAGCGCCGCGACGACATCGCCTGGTTTTTCAAAATGACCGGTGACTCCGACCTCGTGGAACAACAAAAGCCGGCGTTCGTTGCGTTTCTCAAATCACTGAAATTTGCCGCGGCCCCGGCGCAGGCCGAAATGCCGCCGTCACATCCGCCCGTCGGCGACATGGGCATGGGCATGTCCCCCGCGGCTGCCGGGCCGATTTCGCATGACGGTCAGCCGAACTGGCAGGTTCCCGCCGGCTGGCAGGAGGTTTCCGGCGGACAATTCCTCATCGCCAAATTCATGCTCACCGGCTCCGATGGCGCCACCGCGGCAGTCAACGTCAGCAATTCCAGCGGCGACGGCGGAGGCCTGGCGGCGAATGTAAATCGCTGGCGCGGCCAGCTTGGCCTGCCACCGATGACCGGGATTTCGACAACGGCAATTGATGTCGCCGGCGGCCAGGCGCAGCTCGTGGACATGAGCGGCACGGACAAACGCACCGGCCAGCCCACCCGGCTCGTCGGATTGATTGTTCCGCAATCCGGCCAGACTTGGTTTTACAAACTCATGGGCGATGCGAAGGTCGTCGAAAGTCAGAAAGCCGGGTTCATCCAGTTCGTCCAAGGGGCGAAATACTGAACGAATGGATAACATTCAACATCCAACATTCAACGTCCAACGCCCAACGGGTGTGCCTGATGCAATTGTTGAATGTTCAGGGTTCGATGTTGAATGTTGAATGTTCCCAATATGCTCACGAGCCTTTACCGTTTTTTTTCCTCGCTCATGCTGACGGTCGTCTGTCTGGTGCTGGGCTGCATCATCGTGTTCTGGGGCACCATCGCCCAGGTGCATCTCGGATTGTTCAAGGCCCAGAACGAATTCTTCCGCAGCTTCATCGTCTATTGGACACCGGACGGTTCCGGGTTGCACATTCCTATCTTTCCCGGCGGTTACTTAATCGGCACCGTCCTGCTCATCAACCTGTTCGTGGCGCACTTCCGCTATTATCAGCCGGGTAAAAGGAAAATCGGCATCCTGCTGATTCATCTCGGCATCGTGCTGCTGCTGCTCGGACAGATGCTCACCGACTTCCTCTCCCGCGAAAGCAACCTGCACCTGCGCATCGGTGAAACGAGAAATTATACCGAGGCCGACCGCGCCTTTGAACTGGCGGTGCTGGACACCACCGACAAGGACTCGGACAAGGTTGTCGCCATCCCCTGCTCGGTTCTGGTACGCCGGGGCGCGGTGAACAACCCGGAAATGCCGTTCACGGTGCGGTTAAAAACCTTTTACGCCAATTCCCTGCTCGCCCAGCAGTCCCAGCCGGATTATGAACCGGTCAAGACCACCGCCGGCATCGGCTCCGGCATCTGGTGGCGCGATGTCCCGCGCGAAACCGAGATGAACCGGTTGGACATGCCGTCGGCCACCGTCGAAATCGTCACCCCCAAGGGTTCGCTCGGCACTTTTTTCGCGTCGGCCTGGCTGGACCAGCCGCAGTCGTTCACCTACAACAACCGGTCTTATGAATTGCTGCTGCGCCAGGAACGCTATTACCTGCCGTTCAGCCTCCACCTCATCGAGTTCCGGCACGACCGCTATCCCGGCACTGACATTCCCAAAAATTTCTCGAGCCGCGTCCGGCTGCAAAACCTGGAGAACGGCGAGGACCGCGAGGTGCGGATTTTCATGAACAACCCCCTGCGCTACGAGGGCGAAACGTTTTATCAGGCGAGCTTCGACCCCGACGATCACGGCAGCGTGCTGCAGGTCGTGCACAATCCCAGCTGGCTCACGCCGTATTTCGCGTGCGTGCTGGTCGCCACCGGATTGCTCATCCAATTTCTATCGCATCTGATCCCCTTCTTGAAACGGAGGCTCCAATGAATTTACGAGCGATCCGAAATTTGTTCGACCGTAGCAGCCGGCGTGAGCCGGCTCATACTTCACCAAAATGGAGCGGACTGATCCCGCACGGCGGGACTGCTACAAATCTGACGAAATTATGAAAAAATGGATTCCGCTCATATTGGTCGTGGTGATGGCGGGGTGGGTCCTGTCCAGCCTGCGCCAGCCGCCCGAAACCGGCTTTCACGCGCGCGACTTCGGCAAGCTGCCCGTCCTCATGAACGGCCGGTTCCAGCCGTTCGATTCCGTTGCCCGCAATTCTCTGCTCCAGATCCGTACCAAACAATCCGTTTATGACACGACCGGTGGCAAGGCGCAGACGCTCTCCGCCACCGACTGGCTGCTTGAGGTGATGATGAAACCCGAGACCGCCGATGACCGGAAGGTTTTCCGCATTGATAACAACGAGGTCACCGAACTGCTCAAATTGCCCGACAACCAGAAATATTATTCCTTCAAACAGCTCCGTCCCTCGATGGACGAAATCGATAAGCAGGTCCGCCGCATTGAACCCCTGGATGCCTCCAAACGCACCGTCTTCGAGTCGCAGTTGATGAAGCTCTACGAGTCCATCAATCTGTACGAGCGGCTCGAAGTCAGTCTCAAACCGCCGGCCTCGGATGACTTTGCCGCCGAACTGGACGCCTACCAAAAAAGCATTCCACCGGGCATCGCCGCCGTGAACGCCCGCGAGGCCGGACAGAAATACGAGCAGGTCGCCTTCGACACCCTGCTCGGTTTCATGGGCGGCTATCAGACCGTCGCCAGCTACGCCCTGCCCCTGACCATTCCGCCCGCGGACGTCAGCCTGCCCCGCGACGACTGGCAGAACATCGGCACCAACCTCATGCAATCCGCCCGCACCGGCGAAATCAATCCCGCCACCAGATTTTACGCGGAAATGGTCACCGCCTACCGCGCCCATCAGCCGGACGATTTCAACCGCGCCGTGGCCGGGTATCAAACCTGGCTCGGTGACCGTTTCGCGCCGCAGTTGCACAAGGCCGGCCGGGAATATTTCTTCAGCACCCTCGAGCCGTTCTACAAGGCCATGGTCATCTATGTGCTCGCACTCGTGCTCGCTTTGTTCTCGTGGTTCGGTGCCGGTGATGCCAAGGCCACCCATAAGGCGCCGGCAGTCAATGTCTCCGACCTGCTCCGGCGCTCGGCGTTTTATCTCGTTGTCCTCGCCTGGCTCGTTCACACCTTCGGCCTCGGGTTCCGCATGTATCTCGAAGGCCGGCCGCCGGTAACCAACCTTTATTCCTCCGCCATCTTCATCGGCTGGGGCGCGGTGATTTTAGGAATGGTTCTTGAGAAAATTTATCGCGACGGCATCGGCTGTGTCGTCGCAGGCTCCGCCGGTTTTGTCACGCTCATCATCGCCCACAACCTTGCGCTCAGTGGCGACACCATGGAAATGATGCGCGCCGTGCTCGA
>JBEKSU010000234.1:0-5752 GCA_049516755.1 Verrucomicrobiota bacterium
CGTTGAGCCTCGCCGTCATCTCGCGTGTGCGCCCGGCGAGAACGAGCCAGGCGAGGAAGGTGCCGATGAAGGTGTTGCCGAGAACAATCCACATCGTCTGGATGCCGAAGCCCCAGCCGAGCCGGCCGGCATAGCCAATGAAGAGCACGGCGGAGAAATACGTGGTGCCGTAGGCGAACGCGCTCATCCACGGCCCGAGCGTGCGGCCGCCCAGGAAGAAATCGCCGACGTTTTTGGTGCGTTGCATGCACCAGTAACCGACGGCGAGCATGACGAAGACATAGAGGACAACGAGCGAGATGTAGATCATGGGGCTCATAGGATTGGAGGCATTACGCCGGATTTGGCGGCAACGAAGCAAGCCGATTGGCAGTCCTGTCAGCGGGTATTTGACAATCAAAATATGCGGATGAGAAAAGCTAACGGAGGGAACGACCGGCGCGAGCCAGCATCCGGTGGGGCGAACGTCCCCGCGAGCCGGGTGATGGGATGGTTTCCTAAACCGGCTCGCGGGGACGCTCGCCCCACCATAAATGTCGCCTTCGGGCGGACGCGGGGCTTGACGAGCGGCGGCAGTCCGGTATGGTTTCGCGGCCAATGGAGAATTAAACGTCATGAACACAGACAGCAAAAGCCCTTACAATGCCACCGTCATCGGGCGGGAGGAAATCAATCCGCAACTGCTGATCCTCCGCGTCCAGCCCGACGCCGCGATGTTCGATTTCAAGCCCGGCCAGTTCGGCGTGCTGGGATTGCTCGGCCGTGAATCGCGCGTGCCGGAAGCAGCGGCGGAGGAGCCCGTCACCGAGCCGGACAAGATGATCCGCCGCGCGTACAGCATCGCGTCGTCCAGCGTGGAGCGCCGTTATGTGGAATTTTATCTCACGCTCATCACCAGCGGCCAGCTCACGCCGCGGCTGTTTGCGTTGAAGCACGGCAGCCGGCTGTTTCTCGGGCCCAAGGCCAGCGGCGTGTTCACGCTGGACCGTGTTCCCGCCGGCAAAGCGGTCGTGCTCATCGCCACGGGGACGGGGCTGGCGCCTTATCTTTCGATGCTGCGGACGATGCTGGTGAATGAGACCCAGCGACGGTTTGTGGTCCTGCACGGCGCGCGTTTTGGCTGGGATCTGGGCTATCGCGGCGAGCTCGAAAGCTTGGCCCGGATACGGCCAAACTTCACCTACATCCCCAGCATCACGCGGCCCGATCAAGACCCGCATTTCCACGGACACACGGGACGCATCCAGGCGCTGGTGGAGCAGGGGGTGTTGGAAAAGGAATCCGGCGTCGCGCTGGACCCGGCGCAGGCGGATGTCTTTCTCTGCGGCAATCCGGACATGGTGAAAACCGTCAAGGAGATGCTCGAAGGCAAGGGTTTCAAGGCCGGCCAGCCCGGGAACCCGGGAACCATCCACATCGAGGAATATTGGTAAGCCAACTCACTGGCCCCATGCAGCCTATCTACATATTAGGCATCGTGTCTGGAAGCTAATCGCTTCCGATAATTTCGCAGCTCCAAGATTGCTCGTGAAATCCCAACTACCCATTGAATACCAATCATACTCCAAATGAAGTGGTCCGGCTGCTTCTCATGAAGGAATAACCAAATCATAATTGGACTAAATGCCAGCAGAAGCCAAAAAGTAAATCGAGAACGACGGTAAGATGACGCAAGCGATGGCGCATTGTGGTGTCGCTGCCACCAGAAATAAACGATCGTGACCACCAGGAGGATTGGTGGCATGCATAAAAGCGTGATGATGATTGGTTCCATATCCGTAATGATGCCTAACGATCCAAAGCTGAGCCACGCCGACCGGCGAGCGGCTCCGCAAGCTCGATAACCGTTGTATAACTCAAACCAACCATAAACTCAAGGGACAGTCGGCGTAGGCTTCAGCGAGAGCCTGTGTGAAAACTCATTTTTCGACCATCCCATCCATCTGCTCAATTCGTCAAATTGACTCACAACATAATTTTGATCGTTACCAAATTTCGTGTCAGTACTTTTCACACAGCCTCGCGCGGTGTTAGGCATCAGCTTTTCCTTTCTCTCTCTGCCATCTGCGAAATATGCCCCACATCCATAAAATCCACAAAGCTGCGGCCAGCACAAGGCGAACCTTAGCTGGCGGCTCTGGCAAATGCAAAACATCCAATGTCACGACTAGACTAAGAAAAATAATAAATATCACAATGCCCACCAAAAGCTCCCTGCGAGAAGCTGGCTCTATTGGTTTAGTAAGCTCCGAACGTCCCATCAATAGTAACCAAGCTACACACCACAACAATGTGAGCAAAGTAATGCCTGTAAGTATGCCAATACACGAAAGCGTGGCAAATACTGCCGCCAAAACGAAGCGAATGATGGTTGAAGTTTTCATGGCGCTTGCTGATGCCTAACAGTTGGTGGACGGCCTGTTTTGCAGCCTATCCCTTTTCGAGTAAGGACCATGAACTGGGCTGAACTGACTGTCCAGTAAATTGTTGCGTCTATTATAAGCCTTGAACCGTCCGCAGCAAAGGCTGCAGGTTTTCCGGCGCCCAAGGCCGGCTCGCGAGTATCAGCCTTCGCCACGGCTACGGCGCGACAGGCGCTCGCCCCACCAAAGATTAAAATCGCGATTACGCCGAAGTTTGGGATGGAATCCTCAGCCGGGCTTCGCTATGGTCGCACGAAATATCCGATGCCGGATTTCATGAAAAAGCTCAACCACACGATTCAACTGCGCGTCCGCTACAGCGAGACGGACCAGATGGGGACATTCTACAACTCGCGCGCGTTGGAATGGTTTGAATGCGGGCGGACGGAATTGATGCGGCACCGGCTGGGGATGTCCTACGCGGCGCTGGAGGAGAAGGGTGTTTTCCTGCCGCTGGTGGAGGCGCATCTCGAATTCCAGGGCGGCGCGCGATATGACGACCTGCTGCGCATCACTTCAACCGTGGAATTTTCCGGACGCGCGAAACTGCGTTTTGAAGTTCAAATCACGCATAACGGCAGCGGCGAACCGGTGGTGCGTGGTTATACCGTCCACGCCTTCACGGATGCACAGGGCAAACCGATCCGGCCGCCGGAATGGTTTGTGACGTTGATGGGGACCGCGCAAAAGGCTTTGCCTAACGCGGCTTAAAATCCAAAAATCCACCACTCCAACAATCCATCCTCCCAATTTATTTCAGTCCTGCTTGAAGACCGGCAATTCCTTTTGCGTCAAAACATGAAAGCCCTGCTTTTGCAGTAGGTTGTGGGCGAGGTCATGGTTGGAAACTTCAATGACCAGGATGGCGCGGTTGTTGGCGATGAATCCGGACGCGTTGTCGAGATTGATGTTGTTGCGGAAGAGGCAATCGGCCACGGCATGCAATCCGCCGGGCTTGTCCGGGACTTCGATGGCGAGCGCGTCCACCAGTTTGACGACGAAGCCTTCCTGTTTGAGGGCCTGGCCAGCCATCTCCGGGTCGCTGACCAGGAACTTCATCACGCCGAACGGGCCGGAGCTGGCCACGGCGAGCCAGCGGATGTTGATGCCGGCGTTGGCGAGGATTTTGGTGAAGAGGGCGACCTGCCCGGGTTTGTTCTCGGCAAAAGCCGCCACCAGTTTGACGTCGTTCATGGGATTCTCCGTTGTTTTAAAGCTTGCGGTTGTCGATCACGCGTTTGGTCTTGCCTTCACTCACCGGCAGCGAGCCTGGCGGCAGGAGCTGGACCTGGGGTTTGACGAGGATTTCCGCGCGTAATTTCTCGGCCAGATGGTTCTGCAATTTCATGAGCTGCTCCACCTGTCCCTCGAAATCGGCCTCCGCCAGTTCCACCTTGACCGTCATATCGTCGAGACCTTCCAGCGAGATCAGATAATTCCTGCCGATCCCCGACTGCGACATCAGGACGCGCTCGATCTGTTGCGGGTAGATGTTGACGCCGCGCACGATGAGCATGTCGTCTGAACGTCCGGTGATGCGGTTCAGGCGGCGATGCGTGCGCCCGCAGGGGCAGGGCTTGGCGATGATGGACGTGATGTCGCGGGTGCGGTAGCGGAGCAGGGGCAGGGCTTCGCGGGTGAGCGTCGTCATCACCAATTCTCCAGACTCGCCATCGCACACCGGTTCGCCGGATTGCGGGTCGATGATCTCGATGAGAAAATGGTCCTCCCACACATGCATGCCGTGCTTTTGCTCGCACTCGAAAGCGACGCCCGGGCCGTTCATTTCCGAGAGGCCGTAGGAATTGTAAACGTCCAGACCCAGGCCTTCCTCAATCTTCCGGCGGGTTTCGTTGGTGTAAGGTTCGGCGCCGACAAATGCCTTGCGCAACGCGAGATCGCGCCGCGGATCAACGCCGTGTTTTTCAAGAAAGGTCGCCAGGTAAAGCGCGTAGCTGGGCGTGAGGTGAATGAACGTCGTCCGGAAATCCTGCATCAGCATCAACTGCCGTTCGGAATTGCCCGGTCCGGCGGGGATGACGAGGCAGCCGACTTTTTCCGCGCCGTAGTGGGTGACCAGCGCGCCGGTGAACATGCCGTAGGTCATCATGTTTTGGAACACGTCCTTTTGCGTGATGCCGGTCATGACGAACGAGCGCGCGCACAGTTCGGTGGCGTTGTTCACGTCCTGACGCGAGAAGAACAGCGCCTTGGGTTTGCCCGTGGTGCCGCTGGAGGTATGCAATCGGAGGGTGGCGTCATACGGCACGGCGAGCAAACCGGTGGGATAATTCTCGCGCAGGTCGGCGCTGGTGGTGAAGGGCAGGCGGCGCAGATCGGCCAGCGACTTGATATCATCGGGCTTGAAGTGCAGCTCGGCGAATTTCAGCCGGTAGAATGACACCTGCTCAGCCACGCGCTGAACGGTGTCCTGCAAACGTTTCAGTTGCAGCCGCTCCAGCGCGGAGCGATCGAGGGTTTCGTTTTTCTGATCCCAATACATGGTTAGCTGTCTGATATCATTCCCCGATAATCATCGGCATCTATTCCAGACGGTAGGGCCGTGCTGCTGCGCGGCCATTGTTTCTGGCGGCGCAGCAGCGCCGCCCTACCCATTTTGCCGGTTGCCTTCGGGAATTGGTATAATTTGATGATTGTGGCCACTACTCCACCCCAAAATGATAAACGCGTCAAGTTTTCCCGCACAGCGGGAGCGCCTGATTTGCGGTAGCGTCGAGCCTGTGGCTCGAATGAATCGGCGCACAGCGCCGACACTACAACCCAAATAAGTCATGCCTGCACGGCGGTGGTGAAATGGAATTGGTTGAAGTGATACGAAGCCGGCTTTCGCCATCAGGTGGAATCTTTTTCTCTGTTACAACCCGCGAACCCGGATCGCGCGTTAGCCTTAAGACAACGCAAGAACAATCCTCCCATAAAGCAAAGCTTCCTGCAATGTATCGCATCATTTTGCAGGCGCCGGCTCCAACAAATATAATTTCCCGTCTTTCTCGCCAACAGGATACGTTCCATCACCGAACTCTCCGGTTGCGAATGTGATCTTCAGTTGTTTGACGACCGGAAGATTTGAGCGATACGCAACGCCAGCCTCGTCCTTCCACTCAAGATCAGGAAACTCCGGGTCTGGATTTATGAGCGTGATGTCGGTGGCGGTCTGTGCAACATCTCTGACGTATTGCAACCTGCCACTGGCCTTGAGTTTGTCGGGCACCCGATCCCAGCAAGTCATCGCGACCAGGGCATCCGCATCGTGTTTAGCAAAAGCATTCCTGGCGACAGTGAGGAACATGATCGCGTTTGTGTCGCTT
>JBEKSU010000235.1:0-5676 GCA_049516755.1 Verrucomicrobiota bacterium
CGCGAATTGCTGCCGATGGCCGAAGCGCTGGGGCTCACCGTCACGCCGTGGTCGCCACTCGCGAGCGGGTGGCTCACGGGAAAGTACGCGGGCAAATCGAAGGAGGAAAAACGCCTCGATAAAACGCCGCAGTTCGCGCGGCGCACCGCCCGCAACGAAGCCATTGCCCGGACGGTGGTCAAAATCGCGAAGTCCGCCGGAAAATCTCCCGCGCAGATGGCGCTCAACTGGCTGCGGGCGCGGCGGAACACGATTCCAATCATCGGCGCACGCAAACTGTCGCAATTGGAGGACAATTTGAACTGCGTCAAATGGTCGTTGAACGCGAAACAGCTCGCGCAACTGGACGAGGCCAGCAAAATTGAACCTGGTTTCCCGAGGGATTTTCTGGACCGCCCCTTCGTGCGCGATTATCTGCACGGCGGCTTGTTTGACCGAATCAAACATTAGGTTTCCCGGATTGACGTATGCGGATCTCGTCAAAGTTGAAGTGGTTGGCCTGGCCGTTGAAAATTGTGATCGTTGGCATTTGGCTCATCCTGGTCTGGATTGCCTCATATCAAATTCTCAATTGGACGCCCCCTCCTCCCAAGCCATATACCCCCTGGGCCTCGCTGCTGGCGCTTTTTTCCACTGCCCTCATCTGGCTGTTAAAATGTATCAAGGACATTAAAGACGAGCTGGAGGAGGAAAGGTTTTCCGCGCCGACGCTGCTCGCATTTGGATACCTTGAAAACTGGGTTAAACCAGCCATTCAGTCTTTGCTTAAAGACCATGCGGGTGACGTGCGCTTCTATATATTTTTGCCGGACACGCTGGCGCAGCTTGCCGATGTGGAGCTCCAGACCACCCGCACATTTATTACGAATCAAAATTGTGTGATGGGAGAAAAAACCGTGATTTATGGCAATGGGCAAACAGGCAGCGTGGAAACCGTCAAGCGGACCGGGGGCACGACAGCAATTTATATCGATTTTCCCAAAACCATGAAAGGGCTGAGGAAGGTGGTGGATTATATAATTCCCGCGACCGATCCGGCGGCTCGAGACGAACTGGAAAAGAAGCTGGTCAGGCGGTTCAATGAAATCGTCGAGGCGGAGGTCGGCAAAACTGATTCGTTTTTATCCCTTCATGCCAAAATTATCAGGATCGGGCAGCAGGTTGCTTTTCATGATACACCGGCCGGCTTTTAGCCTCGATTGACCGGCGAGACATGGACCCCGCACGAAGCGTTCATTGACGTATGTGTATCGAGCTCTACAATCTTGAAGTCGCACATGAACACCGCCTCCCAAAACCTGCCGTATCATCTTGGCGTGTTGCGCGAGCGGATGCTGCATCCCACCGACTATGAGCTGGCGCTGCATTATTTCCTGGAAGAATTCGCCGGCGACGAGAAGTTTCTGAGCGCTTCGGAACCGGATGACGCACCGCATTTGCTCGCGGTGCTGGCGCACGTGGCGGGGAAGGCGCTGGGCGAGAAGGTGGCGCTGGACGAAGCGAAACTGTTTTTGTTGCGCGAACACCGGTTTTATCACGGCAACGCAGCGGTGGCCGGGCGCGTGTTGCTGTGCTTTTATTTTCAGGAGGCGGACAAGGGCATCGCGGCATTGATTCCCGGAATCCACGGGGCAATGGAAGTCGCGCGCTTCCATTTGACGGCGGGTCTGGCTGATCCGCGGAAGAATTGAACCGGCTGGCCGAAATCACACCGGCCAAAACCTCGGGAACGCCTGTCAGTCACGATGATCCTGTAACATTTCCCCTTTGCCATCCGTCTGTCAGGGCATGAGAGGAGTTTGGGCAATTTCCGTGCGGGCCCTGTTGCTGCTGTTGTCACTGGCAACGGTGGACGTCTGCGCGGCGAATTACGATCCGCTGGCGGCGGATGCGGCGTTTCATCCGACGCACCTCGACCTGACGGTCCACGACGCCGCGCGCAATCGGGACATTCCCATCCGCGTTTATCTGCCCGCGAACACCACGCCGGAGCCGGTGGTTTTGTTCAGTCACGGATTGGGCGGTTCGCGGACGGGGAGCGCATTTCTCGGCGAACATTGGGCGGCGCGCGGCTACGTGGCGGTTTTCCTCCAGCATCCCGGCAGCGACGACTCGGTCTGGAAAAACGAGCCGCCGGGGCAGCGGATGCCGGCCATGAACCGGGCGGCGTCGGCGGAAAATTTTCTGCCGCGCGTCAAGGACGTCCCCGCTGTTTTGAACCAGCTCGAAATCTGGAACGCGGACAAAACCAACCCGCTCGCCGGTCGAATGAATTTGAAGAAAATCGGCATGTCCGGCCATTCGTTTGGCGCAGTCACAACGGAGGCGGTGAGCGGCGAGACCCTGCCACTCGGCAGACAAAAATACACCGACCCGCGCATCAAGGCGGCGATTGCGTTCAGTCCCAGCGCGCCGCGTGGCGGGAATGCGGAAAAGGCGTTTGGCGCGGTGAAAATTCCGTGGATGCTGATGACCGGCACCAAGGATGTCGCGCCCATTGGCGATCAGGACGTGGCATCGCGCCTGGCCGTGTATCCATTGCTCCACGGCGCGCCGAAATATGAAGTGGTGCTGGACAATGCGGAGCATTCCGTCTTCACCGACCGCGCGTTGCCGGGCGACCACGAACCGCGCAACCCGAATCATCATCGCGTGATTCTGGCGCTGTCCACGGCGTTCTGGGACGCGTATCTGCGCGGCGATACCGATGCGCTGGCGTGGCTGAACGGCGCCGGCCCAAGGTCGGTCATGCAACCGGACGACCGCTGGCAGTGGGCCAACCATTGATAACAGGCATTTAGCGCATCTCACCCTCGGCCCCGCAAATTTTAGCCACATTATGCTTGCAATTCTAATTTCATGTATTAATATTAAACCGTATGGTTAAATATTCACCGGAGTTGTTGAGCCGCACGTTTGCGGCGCTGGCCGACCCGACCCGCCGTCGCATCCTGGAACATCTGGCGCACGGCGACCGCTGCGTCACCGACCTGGCCAGGCCGTACCGGATGTCGCTGCCGGCGGTCTCGAAGCATCTGCACGTGCTGGAGCGCGCCGGCCTGGTCCGGCGCCGGCGCCGCGGCCGGGTGCATCAATTGCAACTGGAGGCGGCGCCAATGCGGCAGGCGCAGGCGTGGATCGAGGAATACCGGAAATTCTGGGAAGCGGGCTTTGACCGTTTGGACGAGTATTTGAAACAACTACAAACCAAGGAGAAAAAATGAGCACAACAGCAACCATCAAGGAAAACAACATCAAACTACAACTCACCCGCGTTTTTGACGCGCCGCGCGAATTGGTTTTCAAGGCGTGGACGGACGCGAACCAGTTCAAACAGTGGTTCGGTGCGGCGGCGTGCGAGGGAGCGTCGTTGCAATCAGTGAAGCTGGACGCGCGCACCGGCGGCAAATATCGCCTTCAGACGCGGCGCGCCGACGGCGAATATTTCACGACCGTCGGGGTTTATCGTGAAGTGAAACCGCCGGAGCGTCTGGTTTTCACGTGGCAATTTGAAAAAGACGGCAGCGGCGATGAATACGGCGAAGTCGAGCCGCCCGAAATGCTCGTGACGGTGGAATTTCGCGCGCGCGGGAAGCAGACCGAATTGATTCTGACACACGAGAAATTTGCGTCCGGCGAAAGCCGCGACCGGCACAATCAAGGCTGGGGCCGATGCCTGGATGAACTTGGAAAATTTGTGGAGAAATAAAGGCCATGCGTACGAATATCAAATCCGCCCCTGATTTTTCCGGCCACGAATTCGTCATCACGCGTGAGTTCGCCGCGCCGCGCGAACTGGTTTTCAAGGCGTGGACGGATCCCAAACATCTGGCGCAGTGGTGGGGGCCGAAGGGGTTTACCAATCCGGTTTGCGAGTGGGACGCGCGGCCTGGCGGAAAGATTTATGACGTCATGCGCGCGCCGAACGGGACGGATTATCCGATGGGCGGCGAATTCCGCGAAATCGTCCCGCCCGGGCGGCTGGTGCTGATGTGCGGCGCCCTGAACGCCGGGGGAAACTTCCTGTTTGAATTTTTGCATACCGCGACCTTCACCGAGCGGAACGGCAAAACGACGCTCACGCTCAATTCGCGCGTCATCAAAACGACCGCCGAAGCGAACAAATACATCGGCGGCTTTGAAACGGGCATGACGCTGAGTCTGGAACGGCTCGCGAACCTGGTGCAGACCAACGAGCCGCTGGTCATCGAACGAATCATCAACGCGCCGGCGGAGCGGGTCTGGCAGGCCCTCACGACGAAGGAGGAAATGGGGCGGTGGTTTTTCGAGCTTGAGGAATTCAAGGCAAAAGCCGGATTCGCGTTTGGATTTGCCGTTGAACACGAGGGTTTCACCTATGTTCATCATTGCAAGGTGATGGAAGCGGTTCCGAACCAAAAACTGGCCTTCACCTGGCGTTACGAAGGCCAGGCCGGCGATTCGCTGGTGACGATTGAACTGTTCGCCGCGGGCAGCCAGACGCGGGTGAAACTGACTCATACCGGCCTGGAAACGTTCCCTGCCGTCCCCGCCTTCGCCCGGGTAAATTTCATGGGCGGGTGGACGTGCATCATCGGTTCAGCGCTCGGCGATTTTGTGGAAAACGCCGACCGCGAAATTGTCATCGCCCGCGAGTTCAACGCGCCGCGCGAACTGGTGTGGGAGGCGTGGACCCATCCCGAACACGTCGCCCATTGGTGGGGGCCGCGCGGGTTCACCACCACGATTGAGAAGATGGACGTGCGGCCGGGCGGGTTGTGGAAGCACGTCATGCACGGCCCCGACGGCGCGAATTACCCGAACCAGAGCGTTTTCAAGGAGGTGGTGAAGCCGGAGCGCATTGTCTTTTCGCACGGCGGCGGACGTGAGGGTGGCCCGGGTGCGCATTTTGTGTCGACGTGGACGTTTGACGAAATTGAAAAGGACAAAACCCGAGTGACCATCCGCATGGTTTTCACTTCGGCAGCGGCCCGCGACTTTGTGGTCAAGGAATTCGGCGCCATCGAGGGCGGCAAACAGACGTTGGAACGACTGGCGGAGCATCTGTTGCAAATGGAAGCCGTGTTGAAATAACCGGTGCTGCCCTGCCTTCAATATCAACCGAAAGGAGCTGGAATCATGAGCACGACAAACAATCATCACCTGGTCCAACCCTATCTGTTTTTCAATGGCCGTTGCGAGGAAGCCATCGAATTCTATCGCCAGGCGCTCGGCGCGGAGGTGGGAAGGCTGATGCGTTTCAAGGACAGCCCGGAGCCACCGCAACCCGGGATGATCCCGCCCGGTTCCGAAAACAAGGTGATGCACGCGAATTTCCGCGTCGGCGACACCCAAATCATGGCCAGCGACGGACGGTGCCTGGGCAAGCCGAATTTCGACGGCTTTGCGCTGTCCCTCGCGGTGCCGGGCGAAGCGGAGGCGGACCGGCGGTTTGCGGCCCTGGCCGACGGGGGCAAGGTGCAGATGCCGCTGGCCCGGACGTTCTTTTCGCCACGCTTCGGCATGGTCACCGACCGCTTCGGCGTGTTGTGGATGATTCTGGTGCCGCAAGCCGGCTAGTGTGGTGTAACAGTTGCAGCTTTACAATGGCCGACCTTTTCTAAGATTTGGTCAACTCGTTTGGTCCAGACAAACGGTTTAGGATCCTGGTTATTGTGACGGATGTAATCCTGGATG
>JBEKSU010000236.1:0-5671 GCA_049516755.1 Verrucomicrobiota bacterium
CAGCAGCAGCGTGTTGGCGAGCGCGTCGAAGTCGCTCACGTCGGGCAAAATAATGTCCGGGCCGTCGAGTTGCAGGGCCAATCCATCAGTGAGCGGGAAAGGATTATCCGTGGCCTCTGCCGGCAGCGCGTTCGCAATGGCGGTGAAGGCCGTGGCCGCCGCGAAGTCCGCCGCCAGTGTGCCGTGGAAGGCAAACCGCGTGATGGCTTTCAACATGAAAAAGCTGTCGGGCGGATCGCCGTTAAAAACGAAGTTGCGGCCAAGGAACAATTGCGCGGAAACCATGCCTTGCGTGTCACGCGCGACGAGGGCGGCAATGGCCGGCTTGTTGTTCGGACACAGACCGACCGGCAACTCAACCAATGCAAAGCGAGAATAGCCGGCTGGCAGTGGAGCCAGATCAGGAGTCGCCGGTGCCTGAATGATTGCATTACTCTTAAACTGACCGGAAGCCATCGCCACTTTTGACGCGGCCAGTTTGGTCGGCATCGCCTGGGTGTACAGGTAGGAACGGTCAATGCTGACCTCCACTTCAAAATCAGGCTTGGAGGGATCGTTCCAGGTGCGCGAAGTGACGCGGTAAACACCGTTCATCACCGGACGTAACGACGTGGTAAAGGCAATGGCCGCGCCCGGCGCGAGCGAACTAAAAAGTCCGGCGTCAAAGGTGAGCTTGAGCGTTCCATCACAAGCCGGCAGTGCGGCGACTGGTCCGGCGATGGAGACAATCAGCAATGCCAGGTCACGATGCGTGACCATCTGCCGGTCCAGCGTCTGCGGATCGGGGCGGTCCTTGGCATAGATGCCAGCGTTGTCCTTCCATTCGACAAAGTCCGGCTGCCAGCCGGAGTCACGGTCAATGAAGGTCAGCCGCGTCTCGTTAATAACGCTGGACCAGTCAGCGGGCTTGAAGTTGGGCAGCGCGGCCAACTGCGCGTCCCCGATCGCGACCGGCGCGTTGGACACGCGGTTCATCACCAGCGCCAGCCGGCCATCAGCATCGAGGCCCATGCCGGCGTCCACGACTTCGAGCAACGACGTGAGCTGAGACCGAAGCTCCTCGCTCCGCGTGATGAGCGGCGAGAGTCCTGCGTTTTCCAAAAAACATTGTTCGGCAAAAGCGTCCAGCGTGGCCGTGTTAACGTCGGCAACCGGATCGCAATCCAATCCGACGCGGGGATTGAGCAGCAGGTCGGCGACGATGCAGGCCGGGTTGCAATCACCATTGATGACCGCGTGCGCCTGGTTGGTCATCCAGTCGAACGATGGCGTGCGCTCGACCACCACTTCGATGTTCTGGACGCTGGTTTGGTTGAAGCCCAAAAAGAACTGGTGAAAAACGATGTAGCAGATTCCACGGTAGGCCGGATGCTGGATGCCGCTCGTGCCCGAAAGATAAGCGTCGGGCACTTGAGTCTCGGTTCCCCAGTAAATCGTGATGGTGCCAAAGTTGGGAATGGTGAAATCCGTATGATCGGCGCCGTTCGCGGAGACGGGATCAAGCTTGACGACCGCGTAAATTTTCGTGCCCGACTGCGCCTTGGCAGTTTCATTGATGAGCGACGTTCCGGGAATGGTGTATTGAAACTGCGTTGCGGAAATGACCGTGACCACGAACTCGCCGTTGAACTCCGGCTGAAACACATTGTAAATGACCACCGTGTTTCCGGTGACCAGGTTGTGCGCGTTCTTGGTCTGAAACGTGGCGACATTGTTGGTCTCGGTGAGCGAGACCGAATAAAGCTTCGTCACGTCCACGAAGACCGGATCGCCATTGAGATATAGGTCGTGGAACTTGGAGACGGGACCGTGACAGACGGCAACGGCGAACGAGGCGAAGTAATTCGTGCCACTGGCCGTGCCGCCCTTACCGCCGTCGCCGACTGACTGGCTGAGGATGTCGAACGCCTCCGAGATGAACGTGCAACCTACGCGCTGTTGCCCGGCCAGATAAGGCAGTGGGGTCGCCTGCTGGTTGGTGTCCGACCGCTGGCTGAACTGGCCGAGCGGCAGTTTGTCCCTGGCTGGAAGGCCGCCGCTGCTACCGAACATCGGGCACCTCCAGTTCAATCGGACGATAGACGGCCGTCACATGCCGGCGGTAATAACTTTCGTCGAGCGACGACACAATGACGCGCCGATGCACGCTGCAAAGGACGTGCTCAAAATGTTTTTCATCGAGCATCAGGGCGACGTGGTGTTCGCTCAGGCCGAGGTTGAAGCAGATGGTGTCACCGCACATCAATGGCGGCAGCACCACGTTGAATGTCGCCAGTTCCATCCGGTGAAATTTGGGATGGTGGTTGAGCCATTTCAGCAGTTGTGATTCCTTGGAGTGACTGCCGGAATCCAGAGCGTACTCCGGCAAAATATATTCCTGCGCGGTCAACAGTTTGCTTTGCAAATATCCGTAGCCATTGACGTGGACGCAGTCAACGGCCACGCCGGGAATCATCGCGTGGGCGGAGAATGGCGTTCCAAGCATTTCCTTGGCGGCAAAGCGCAGCGCGGCGATCCGTTCCGGTGTGTTGTAAAACGGTTTCATGCGGCGTATTTTTCAGCAGCGGCGAGTTGCCGGCGCTTCCATGCCGGCAGCGGTTTCAGTTCACGCACCTGGACGGGAATGCAGCGCAGTATGTTTGGCGCGGGACGAAGCATGGCGTTCTCGGAGAGTTCCCGGACAGCCGCCAATGTGGACGCGAAGGCGCAGTCGTTGACACTTTCAAGCAAGGAACCGCTGAATTTTTCCACCACCTTTCGCGGCATGAGGTATTGGCCATCAATGACGGGACTCGCCACTCCATTCGTGTCAGAGCCGGTGAAACCGCCGTGCGTAAAATCGGTGTCAGTTTTCATTTGTTCGTTTGAGAAATGTCCAGGACCACGACGCCGCGCCAGAAGCGCGTGGGTTCCGGTGGATTGGTCATCTGCGCCACAACGAGCGGCGGCGAGAAGTAAGAGTCCGTCATCACCAGCCACGGCCCGGTGATGTTCGTGGCGGTGGTGATCTGGACCAGCCGGCCAGTCACCTTGACGATCCGGTTCGTGGCGGTGGCCACCACGTTGGTGCGGACGCGATAAACCAGCTCGGAGGAAAAAGGACTCTCGACGCCCGACGCGCTGTAGGTCGTCGCGGCGAAATAGTAAGTGACGCCCGGTGTCAGGTTGGAAATGGTGACGCTGGTTGCAGCGCCGGCGTTCACCTCGTTGGTGTACATGCCGCTCGCGCCGCCGTAATAGACGTTGTAACCCGCGACGATGGAATCAGTGGAAGCGTTCCATGCCAGCGTGACGGGGCTGCCAATGCAGAACAGGCAGCCGCCGAGCGCGAAGCAAATCGCGCAAATCAAAAACGTGATGGTCCAGAAGCGCATCACTTGCCTTTGCCTCCTGCCGAGACGTTTGTATTGATGCCCTTCAATGACAGATTCCGGTCCGGCACATCCACAAAGCCGCCAAAATTATTGAAGTTGTTGAATTTGTTCGCGCACGTCGTCGAAGTGTGGTCGCAACCCGCCACGATCTGCGCCTGAGCGCCGGCCAAAGTGCGCTTTAACGGCGCGTTAAGCGTCAATGTCAGTTGCCCGGCGCCGGCGTTGTAACTGGAGGCAATGATGGACCGGATTTCGTAGTTCTCCCCCAGGCCGGCCTCAAAAATCCCATTCTTCAAATAGTCCGTCGCCTGGAATTGGCCTGAGTTGGGACCAATAGCGAACGTGCAAACGACCGTGGGCGGCAGGTCTACGTTGTCAATCGAGACGATGTTGACCGTGGTCTCAAACAAGGCGCGTCCGACGCCGCACGTCGCCTGGTTGTAAAGGATGTGGTTGCAGGTCGAGCCGATGAGATAGCGCGGCAGCTTTGTCTTAAGCCAGCGCAAGCGTGTGTCGCAGTTGGCTGTGTACTTGATGATGTCGTCCGGGACGGTCGAAATAAATCCGCTGAAAATCTTCGTGACCGCATCCGGCGCGGGCAGATAGCAGAGCAGGATGTCCACCCAAATCACGTTGCCGGGAGGCAGACCGGCCAGCATTGAAAACGGATGCGAGTCATCAGCTTTGGCTTCGATGTCCGTCTGGTTGCTGTTTCCATCCGCGCTATGTTTGATGGCCTTGTGGATCATCGGAAACGCCGCGAACAATTTTCCGTTGCTGACAACCGGCGCGGCAAACGCCGTGTAGTACCAATCCAGCAGGACCGGCGCGGCGGCGCGCAGATGATAAAGGAAGAGCGGTTGCAGGCCGGTGACGGCGTTGGTGTATTCCAGTGGCAGCTCAACGGCCGTCAAATGGATCGGCGCGACATTCTCCGCGTCGAACTGCATCTCTTCCACGTCCTGCCCGAACCGGACGTAATGCAACCGCGTGATGACCGTGTTGGCGGCCGGGATTTGCGGCAGCGCCGTGGTGAGCGTCACACGCTCCGTTGCGCCGTTGGCCACGACGCCTTGAATCTGGGCGGCGGCCTGCGTGCCATCGGGAAAAGTAAAAAGCAAATGCTGGTCGGGCCGCGAATTCCAGGACGACGCCAGGTCTTCGGCCACGATGTCAAACTGCGTGGTCGAGACGCCGGCGCTCAATACGGCCGCCTGCAAGGGACATGGAAGCCAGAAGCCCTGTAGCCGGCCAACGAGCGAATCCGCGAACGCCTCGAACGCGAGCATGGCCGGGCCGTTTTCCAGCCGCACCGAAAAATCCCATCCGTTGACCGTGTATTCAGCCGTGGGCGTGAAATACTCCGCGCCAAAGCCGAGCAACGTGGACCGCTGGTCAAAGGTGATTGACCGCGCGACCGCGTCCGCCCAGTTGGGCGCGAACGGGAATATCTGGCGACCGAGATAATTCATTTATAGAAAAAGTTCACGAAGCAAAACGGGTCGCGCGACTCATAGCCTGATCCGGCGGCGAACTGGAAGACGCAGTAGTTCGTTTTTTGCACCGGCACCGTGTAAAAATCCAGCAAGCCAACGTTCTTGCTGATGGTATTGATCATGTAATTTGTGTCCGCAAACGGAGTGATGAAGGTGTTGGTGACCAGCCAGGTGCCGGAGCTGTAATGAAACCCGGAAATCACGCAGTTGTTCGTGTTGTAAGACGTGATGGGTGTGGTGGTATCGAGGCGAAAAGAAGAAGAGGCGTTGTAGGGCAACGAATTGACGCTCGTGATTGAATTGCTCAATGCGGCCTGGGAGTTGGTGTAGGTCGAATTGATGTACCAGAACAGCGTGTCGATCAACTCGTAGAAGTTGGTGCTGGTGGGCTGATAGTGCGGCTGGAAGTAGCTCTTGAGCACAAGCTGCGTTTGCGGAACGACCTCCTGGGCTTGAACTGGTGACAGATGACAGGTGGCAACAATGGCCACGGCGAACAGTAGTTTTTTCATGGTGATTTTCCTTTCGTTTAACCGACGGTGAATTCCGGCGTGTCTTCGATCTTCATGTCGCCGATGCCGGCAGCGCCGGCAGGCGTCGCGCCGATCTGCGCGCTACGGCCGCTGACCAGCTCCGTGACCGTGACTTTCCATTGCGCCAGCATCCCGCTCACGGCGGCTTCCTTGTCGGCGGTGAACGCGCCGAAGACGACCGGCCACGCCAGCGCGCCGAGCGGCCAGTTGTAGGCCGGTGCGGTTGCCGCCAGGCTGAGGACCAGGCCGGCCACACCCGTGACCGGCA
>JBEKSU010000237.1:0-5611 GCA_049516755.1 Verrucomicrobiota bacterium
ATGTTCGCCATGTCGCCGGCGGCCACTTCCTGGACTTTCTGGGCGAAGGCGTCGCGGTTCTGATAAATCTCCTCGACGGTCATCGTGCCGAGGATGGCGCGCAAATGGCCTTCGAGCGTTTGTGTGGCGATGTTGCGGATTTCATCGGTGCTTTTCCCCAGAAATTGCTCCGCCGCCGTGCGGATGGAAACATCGTCGCCTTTGACTTTGGTTTGCGCGACGCCGTCCACCTTCACCGGCACGCCTTTGCTGGTATAGACCTCCGGCGTCTGCACATCAATGGTCAGCAGTTCCAGCGACAGGAGGTCCACCTTCTCGAAAATCGGCAAAACGAACGTACCGCCGCCCTTGACGATGCGGAAGCCGACCTTTGTGCCGTCCTGCTCACGGTGCTTGACGCCGGACACCACCAGCACCTGGTTGGGTCCGACCTTGGTGTAACGGCTGAACACCATGTAGAGGAGCAGGAATACCACGAAAACGATGACAATCGTGGCGATGATGACGATTCCGCCCTGGGCGAAGTTCAGTTCGG
Source organism: Verrucomicrobiota bacterium (assembly GCA_049516755.1). Classification (GTDB taxonomy): domain Bacteria; phylum Verrucomicrobiota; class Verrucomicrobiia; order Limisphaerales; family UBA11358; genus UBA11358. The sequence goes on from JBEKSU010000237.1 coordinate 536, forward strand.
CGAGCATGGGAGCAAGGTTCAGATGCATAATGATTCAATGTTTATGGGTTCTTTGATTTAAACCGATGTAACGTAAAACTGGGTTCCCACGATGCGGGTGATTTTGACCGTCTTGCCCGTGGCCACCGCCGCGTTGTTTTCCGTGCGAGCCGGCGCCGAATAACGCGTGCCGCCCACGACGTAGGCAATTTCACCCACGCCATTTTCCGGGATGGGCGTTATGACATTGGCTTGCGAACCGATCAGGGCGGCCACTTTTGATTCGCTGGAACTTTGCGTATGACGAAACACCGCGCGCAAAAACACGAGCAATGCCCCCGCCACCAGCAGACCGCCGAGGACGGAGAGCGGCGCACTGACCACCGCGCTGTTCGTTTTGGGAAACTGTGTGAAAATGAGGCCAAAACCGCCAAAGGCCGTTACGAATGAAGCCATGACCGTGGGGCTGAAAATGGAGATGCCCGGCATGTCACTGGTGTCGGCGCCCGCTTCCGCGTGACCGCCGCTGCCCGACACATGGGCGTCATGCCCGCCGAAAAAGTGCCCGGCCAGCACGCTGATTACCGTGAAGGTCAAACCCACCACCAAGCAGATTGCGTAGATCATCATATTCCCTCGCTGAGTTGTTGTGACTGCGAGTAAAACCCCGACCTGCTTCCAAAGCAAGCCGTAAAGAATTCATGGGGTTTGCCGTCATGTTTCATGCGCTACGCCAATCAAACATCACCCGGCCCTTCGGCGCATCTATAATTTGCCGGCAAGTTTGTAAACGAGACAATTTAACCATAACCACGGATGGACACGGATAAACACGGGTTACAATTAGGGCGCGTTTTCAAAATAGTATTGGTGGTAAGATATCTTGGACTGCGGCGGCAAGCGGAGCGCGACGCCGCTTTGGGAAAAGACCTCTGCTGATCCACTGTGCGAAAGCACTGTCGCCGCTGCGCACTGCCAGCGCAGTCCAAAATCCCAACCGCGCTTCGCGCTTGCCAATCCCATCCCGCTTTCCCATCGTCTGGCCATGCATTCCTACGAATTGTTGCGCGAGGTCTTCGACAAAAAGGCTCCCAAACAGGTCGCCGCCGACCTCGGTCTGTCGCTTTCCATGGTCTATAAATGGGCCGAGCCGCCGAACCACGCCGCGGGCAGCGGCACCGGCAATCCGCTCGACCGCATCGAAGCGCTGCTGGCCAGCACCGGCGACCACCGGCTCGTCCAATGGATTTGCCAGCGCGCCGGCGGTTTTTTCATTCAAAACCCGAAGCACACCCCGCATCCGCATTTCCTGATTCCCGCCACCAACCAGATCGTCCAGGAATTCGCCGACCTGCTGCACGTCGTCGCCAAGGCCGCCGATGACAATCAAGTCACGTCGGCGGAAGCCAAAGAAATCCGCGCGCGGTGGGAGGAATTGAAAACGGTCACGGAAGGTTTCGTGGCCTGCTGCGAGCAGGGAAATTTCAGCCACCTCCGAAACCACGCCGCCAAACACGCGGCGGCGAATCAGGGATGAGATAGCACCCCGGCCCTGTGGCGATCAATGGACCGGATGACCCAGCGGCGCTCCGAAAGCGGCAATCTTCGCCTGCATGGCCGGGCTTAATTGCTTGACCAGCTCTGCATTATACGCATGCGACGTCGTATCGGCGAGGGCGGTGTTGCCGATAATCCGCGAAGCGCCGATGGCATACCTGCGCGAATCCCACGCCGGCGACCCTTCCTCGACCTGGGGATCCACATCGGTCGTCACGATGGAAATGGTGTTGTCGCTGTTGCGGAGGATTTCCCAGGTGCGGAACTGCTGGGGGAAGTCCCGCAGCGAGGGGGTTTCAACCTCCCAGAAGCCGTATTCCGGATGGGCCGGGTCCGGTGACGGTTGCGGCGTCACGGTGTTCATGTGGCGATGCCCCGCCATCAACAGGATGAGATTCGGATAGTGGTGGAGGGTGGCAATCATTTGCGCTTCGGTTTTGCAATCGGAAAACTGGGTTTGATTTTTGGGCGTGACGTAGAATTGCGGTTCGTTGTCGTTGTGTTTCGCATCGAAGAGGTCCGCCTGCGGATTGATGGGGATATGGACTGCGAGAATCATGAGCTGGCCCGCGTCCTGGCCCATCTGAAGTTCGTTGGTAAGCCAGGCGTAGCGTGCCGCGTCCATCCAGCCGCCGCCGTAATACAACGGTCCGCCGGAGGGGTCGACCAATTTACAGGTATCGTCAAGCACGATCACCTTGATTGGCATGTTCTTCATCGGCTCGAAAGTATAACAGGCCGAATTGTTCTCAATGTTGGCCCGGCTGAAACCATGTCCCTTCGGGAATGTTGTGGTATTGAAGAATTCGCTCATGTAATTCGTGCAAGAAATGGTGCCCGAAGAGGAAACCGTCGTGAGGGCGTGGCGGTTCGGGTCGGCAACGACGGTCGGAGTCGTCGCAAAGAGTTTTGCCGGTCCTCCTTTGATCACGTCGCCATAGTGTGTGGTTCCATCCACAACGCCCATGTACATGCCGGTCCCCTCGGTGGCATTCGCGGCCAATGGATTGGGTGCCATGTTGAGGACATTGCTGCCGACCAGGGTATTCCGCACCTTGTCGGTCGGGAAGCCGATACCCATCCAGAACTGGTCGTGGTTGCCGATGACCTCATACCAGGGAATGGAGCGGTCGAGCCCGGCAGCCTGATAGGGTTTCTGATAAGCGATGGTATCGGCGCCGAGATGAGTGCCGGAACTGGGTGTGATACGATGTCCATTCATGACATCAATAAACCATCGAAGTTTATTAAACTGATCGCAGTTGGCCACATCACCGAGACAAATGCCGAAATCGAAAGGCGTCTGACGGTGCAAGCCGTTGATGGTCTTGACGGCGGCATCAAGGACGTGGGTCGTGGAGAGGTTGATCGGCGAATAGGCACTGACAAAAAGCCCTCCTGCGCCAAAGGGTGCGCTCCAACCGAACCATGGCAGCTGGGCCGGGGATTCCTTGTCGTCAATATGGACGTCGCTCATGGAGAAGTAAGATAACAACCGTGCCGCATTGGTTGCGCCCGTGTAACCGGCCGGCATCAGGTTGAACTTCCGTCCCTCATCCACGCCGGGCCCCAACTGCCACGCGCTGTAGCCGTAGAGCTTATACCGGGGAACATCCTTCAGGGTAATCTTCAGCGTGTCTGCCGGTAGAGCGAGCGGCCTGACCGTTTGCTGGCGGGTGGTCAATGGCAGATCAGCTCCGTTTCCGGAAAGCGAAAGCAATAACGGAATTGAGATGCCGATGATTTGGACAATGTTTAATCTCATAGTTTTGATTGAATTGATCGTAAATTGTTTGGCAGCTTCGGTTATTGCATGCGCAGGCGATAGAACACAGACGTGTTGGCTGGATTGATGGGGATGACCACCGCATTGACGGCGTCGGAGCCGGGCAAATCAAACCAATTTGTGGAGCTCAAACCGTTGGTTTGGGCTTGGAGAATCCAACCGATATGATCAGCCGGCCACGCAATGGTGAGCGTGTTGCCGCTGACGCTGGCCGTGATGTTTGTCGGATTATCGGCGATGTAGGGGTCTAACACGCCAGGCGGAGTCTCTTCGTCGAAAGGCTGCACATACTCCAGGCCAATGGCGGCATTCATCAGATTGGTGAAGGTGTTAAAATCAACGTCCAGATTCGTGGTCGAACTGCCGCCGGGAACCAGGAGCTGCATGGTTGCCGGTGGCTCCTCAAGGGTCAGCGAAGTCAGATTACGCAGTTGGTCGAAGGTTTGTGCTGTATAGAATACGCGGACTAGATACTGTCCGGTTGCCGTTACCTGTCGCAGTTCAAAAACGAGCGCCCCGCCGGGAGCGCAAAAATCCGGTTGATAACCGGGGAGAGACCAGTGGAGGTTAAGCAGCCCTGCCAATCCCGCCACATAGGCATCGGAACTGATAATCACAAGGACCTGTGATTGGGGGTCTCCAAATGCCCCGTCCAGCGGCACCCCGCCAGTGACCTGAAGCATGGAACGCAGAATGTGGGAGGCGGCGCTCGAACTCTGCACCGTGGCGAGATAAGGCGAACGCATGCAAATACTAAATTGCAGGGTGATAGTCCGGGTCTGTTGAGAAAGCGTATTCAACGTGAACCGGCCCCACCCCACTTCGTTGGTCGGGAAGTCATCAGCATATTGCATGACAAACGGGTCGGCGGCGGTCACGGTTGAATCCAATCCGCCCATATCAATCACCCCCCCGCTAGAATACGGTGGCCCTGATGGTCGGGGCACATTGGTAGCCAGCGTAATGGGCACGGTGGTTGGATCAAAAGAGCCTGGTGGGGCGTTGTTTGTGGGCGATGTTCCCGGATAGAGGGGCTGTGTTCCGGGTGGATAGAGTACTTCACTGATCAGGGAAAGCTCGCCGCTGTAGGCGGACGACAGGTTTGTTCCGCTGCCGAAAATTCCTTGAACTTCGGTCAAGGCGCGCACCGGGTCAACGATCGCCACCCCTGCCGTAAGGGGATCAAACACCGGGTCCGCATTGGTCGGCGCCGTGTTCGGCGTCGGGTTATAGGTGTGAACCGGTATGTTTGTTGCACCCAGGATCAATCCCGCCCCAAAATTGGCAGCGGTCAAGTAGGAGCGCTCAATGATATTGGCGCGGAAATACGAGTGAGCCAGATCGGAACTGGCATCGCCCGTCAGAAGCCCTTCGTGGTGCAGATAATCGTGGAAATAGGAGCCGAGCAAACCTGCCGCCTGCTGTCCGCGCGGAGTCAGGTAGCCGACTGGAACCCCGAAAAAGCCGGGGGTAGGATTTGCTGAATACTCGTCCAAGCTGTTTGTGTCACTTGTGGCGGAGCGGATGCTATGGCGGCCAAAGACGATGATTTGCTTGAGAACGGTGCCATCATCCGCCGCATTGGTCGTCTGGGCCAGCACCGGCCACTCCATGGCGACGGCGAGCAACAGACCAGCTAGTGTAGTGTAACACTTAACTCTTTACAATGAGGCTGAGTCAGCTACACTCAGCCGCATGTGGGACTCGGCTGAAGCTCTTGCAATGGATCCGGAACAAAAGGCCCAGTTGGAATC
>JBEKSU010000238.1:0-5611 GCA_049516755.1 Verrucomicrobiota bacterium
ATAAAATTGCAGTGTTTATGGCTGGGCCAGAATGTCCGCGCGTTGTTTTTGATATTCCGCCGGGGAGATCTGATTGGCCTTGTATTTTGCGAGCAAGGCCTGAAGTTGCGCCTCCTGGGCTGAGGTAATTGGCAGGAGCGGCGATTCAATCGGCTTCAAGCCCAGTTCTTTTCCCGTATAAATTGCGCTGATCTGGTTTGTCGCGCTCATCACGCCGGGTCTGGGAACCACGCCCGCCGCGGTAATTATGACCGGCGCGGGTTGAGCCGTTTCCACGGTTGGCACAGGCTTCATCACCGGAGCCGGGGCTGCCGGCATGGTTTCGGCTGGTGGCGGAGTGGCGGGGGTAACCTTTGCCGGCGTGGTCTCTGCGGGCGGATTTTCCGGTGCAGCCGTGGCGGGCGCAGCTTCGGTGGCGGCCGGAGCAGCATTGGTTTCCGGGGTGATTGGTGTTGCCGCTGCCGGTTCGGCCGGGGTCGTCATCGGCGCCGGCATGGTTTCGGCTGGCGGAGGAGTGGCCGGCACGGCTTCGGCGGGAGTTGTTGCCGGAGCCGTCTCTGCCGGTGGATTTGATGATTCAGTCGCGGCAGGCGCCGGAGTTGGTTCGGAGGTTGCGGGTTCCGCCGACGGCTGGGTTTCGGCTGGTGCTGGTGTCGCGGGCGCGGTTTCCGCCGGGGCCGGTGCGACCGGCGTGGTTTCTGCCGGCGCACTTTGCGGTTCAACCGCCGCCGGTGCCGCAACCGCCGGAGCGCTGGTTGCCGGGGCGGTGACCGCCGGAGCCACAACGGCTGGAGCGGCAACGGCCGGTGCCGCTTGCGGTGCGGGTGCGGCGGCGCTGGCTGCCGGAGTTGCTGCCTTGGCGGGGGCAGTTGTGGTTGTAGCCTGGCTTGGTTGTGCCTTCACAGCCTTGGGAGAAGTGACCGTCTTGGGCGGTGTCTGGGTTTGCTGCCTGTCCAGATCATTCATCTTTTGTTCCAAAGCCGCGCGCGCGGCGGCCTGAACCGGAGTTTCATCCGCGCGGATGGAAACAAGACTCGTGCAGAAAACAACCGCACAAACCGTGGGCAACAACTTCAAGATTTGCATGTCGATTTTTTACGCCAATTTGCCCCCGGATGCAACAGCTTTCCCGGTCGTAAAAAACAATTTTCGCCACGCCTTTGGCAGCGGGTAAGCCACTGTCGAACGCACCAAAATCCGGCGCACTTCGGCCCGGGAAATTTTGACGCCCCGCTGCAGGTCGAGCACGTTGCCGGCGCGTAATTTCTCAATGGTCTTCATGCCAATCAAAATCGGCCAGGCACAGGCCTGCCGCACACGGAACTGGCCCAACGGCAGCGTGTTCGTGTAGGCCCAGCCCGCGGCCAGATGCGATTCGGCGCGGTCGAGATATTCATGGAATAGCGGACGGAATTTCGTCTCGTTTGCCGGCGACAACAGAACATCCGGTCGCAAACCCGCCGGTTCCAGTTTTTCCGCGGGCAGATAGCAGCGGCCCTTTTTCAAATCGGCGGGCAGATCGCGCAGGATGTTCACCAGTTGCAGCCCCTTGCCAAACCGGACGCCATCCGCCAGCAGTTGCGCATCGTCCAGCCGCAGCTTCGGAAAAAGGTGTGCGCGGCACATCTTCGTCCAGAATTCGCCGACGCAGCCGGCGACGCGATAGGTATAGTCGTCGAGCTGGGCGGCGGTTTCCAGCGCGACAATGTTTCCGGCGGACGCACCGGCAAACCGGCGCAGGTCCAGTTCCTGTCCGCCGGTGATGGTGTTGAGGACAGTGCGGACCAGTTGCTGGTCGGCTGGCGAAAGGGTCTGCAGCAGCGTAAGGCTGGCCTCGATCTTTTCCAGCAAGGTTCCTTCGGCGGGCGAGCCTTGCTGCTTCGCCAGTTCACCGAAATTCAGCGGCGCGGAGGACAAACCCTGGATGCGTTCGCGCAACCTTTTGAGTGCGTCGAGGCGTTGCTCAACCGGGACAAGTTCGGTGTCGGCGATGGTGTCGGTTGTGCGCGCGAGCAGGTAGGCGAGGCCGATTTGTGGACGCACGGCAGCCGGCAGCACGCGCAACGTTAGATAAAACGAGCGCGAGGTTTGCTGGAGCAAATTATTAAATGCGTCGGACATTTCTAAGGTTCAAGGGAAAATGTTTTCTAAGTCGAGAAGATGAACGAGTTCTTCACGGTTTTCCCATGCCCATCGAGGGAATTGACTTTTTGGTAGAACTATAATTTTCCCAACCCAATTCCCCCCAAGGGAATGCTTGATTGTTTTCGTAATCACCGGAAGTCGCCTTGCTTCTGCCTGCTTGGGTTCGTCTGTTGAACAAATCACAATCAACTTCACTGTATCCCGGCAGAACTCAAAAGTCTTGGGCAGCCAGTTCTGAATTCCGGCATCAAGTAATTGGTTGTATTTTTCTAAAAGCCTTGGATTTTTCTTTGCCAAAATTGTTGGAGGATGAGTTGCCCAAGGCGACGCATCGATGTGTGCGGCGGCAAAACTGTAAGGACAGTGAAGGGTATCAAGCGCCCACTGTAATTCTGCAAACCAGTAGTGCGGTGCAATTTCACGCAGTCGAAAATAATTAACAAGCCGATGGGTGAGCTCACTGGGAGTAAGGATTGGTGACCAACTGCGAGCTTCCTTAAACTCTGTGGCGGAAGGATTAAGGCCGATGGTAATTGCTCTGGCCTTTTCAATTACTCCAAAGAACGGTATCGGGTGTAGTAGTGGAATTTTGGGATCAAGAATTGCTTTATACTTTTCCGAAATCTCGCTTTTCTCCGCTTGCATCTGTTGAACAAAATTCACCAATGCTGAACTCAATGTGAGTGTAGCATCTACGTTTTGTTCAATGTTGAAAACCCTTTTCACGGCTTGGTCGAGAGGGTGATTTTGGTCAACGTGAACTATTGCGAGTGGACGGGCAGTTTCTGGCAAATCATCAATAACAACGTCTGGCTTCTTGGCATAGCTATCAAATAAATCTGTCAGTTTATTTTTCAAGGCGTGTTTGTAGGCGTAATCCGTCCCGCCACCTGACCATAATTGAAGACAGTAGCCTGCGTCCTTAAGTAATTGAAGGCTTTCGCGAGCTTCCCGGACCGGCTTTTCATTTTCGTCGAGCAGAGTTCCGTCAACGTCGATGGAAATGTTCAACGGCACAGGCTTTTACTTTTTAGGACGTTCACGCAATGCCATCGCGGTAACAGTGATGGCCGGATATTTTTTGCGTTCCGCGTGCCGCCGGGCCAGCAATTCCTTGCCGCGCTTGAGTTGCGTTGGATGCTGTTTTTCCTCCGCGCGCAGGCTGGCAAGATATTTCGTGATGTCATGCCCGTGCTCCGTGGAGATGCGGTGCCGCACCGCCCGGATTTCCTCAATGGCTTTGTCCGCTGCGTTCATGTTTCAATTTCTCCCAGCAATTCCGTCGGCGTTACCACTTCCGGGGTCTTCAATCCCAGCATGGTGTTAATCCGCCGTATATGGCCGAATTTGTTGGCGTTCGCCAGGTGCCGGCAATTCCACGTCACAAGATAGTCGCATTCGTGGAACGAAGCCAATGCCAGATGCAACGCGTCGCCCGCCGGGTCTTCCGGCATCAGCTTGTGCTTTACGTAGGCCTGAACGATTTTGGCGACTTCATTGCCGCCCGGAATCAACGGCAGGGTGAGAGCCAAATCCAACGCCGATTTTTTGTGATGCGCGCCGCCTTTGCGCAATTCGTCCAACACCGCCGCACTTGTAACCAAGGCGTAATCTTCGCGCCGCTCGACCCAAAACTGCCGGGTCCAATCTCGCATCGCCACGATGGCGGGAGCCGGCCGTTCATCGAAATAAAAACTGAAAAACGTCGTTTCGAGATAGACAATTTCCATCGCTGTTGCCTTACGAAAGCTGATTCCGCCACCTTGCCAGTTGCTTCGCGACTTCCTTCGTTCCTGGCGCGCCGGTCAGATTCCGTTTCGCCATTGCGCGTTGTAGATGGAAAACGCCCAGCGCGTCGCGGCCGAACTTTTTGTCCACGGATTGCAATTCCGCGAGCGTGAGCCGGTTCAACGGCTTGTCCAATATTTCCGCCAGCGCCACGACTGCGCCCACCGCGTGATGCGCCTGCCGGAATGGCATGCCTTTGCGAACCAGATAATCCGCCAAATCCGTCGCCAGCAACGCCGGGTCGGCGGCGGCACAGGCGCACACAGGTTTGTTCACCTTGGTGTTCTTCAGCATCGCGGCCATGAGCCGCGTGGTGGCGCGCACGGTGTCAGCGGTGTCGAACACCCGTTCCTTGTCCTCCTGCAAATCGCGGTTGTAAGTCATCGGCAGGCCCTTGAGCAGCGTGAGCAGCGCGACGAGATTGCCGATGACGCGGCCGGATTTGCCCCGCGCGAGTTCGGCGATGTCTGGATTTTTCTTTTGCGGCATCAGCGACGAGCCGGTGGTGTAGGCATCGGCGATCTTGATGAAATTGAATTCCGCGCTGGCCCAGAGAATCAAATCCTCGGCCAGCCGCGACAGGTGCATGGCCAGCAAGGCGCCGGCGGCGCAAAATTCCACGGCAAAATCGCGGTCGCTCACGGCGTCCATGGAATTCTGCGTGAGCCGCGGTTTGCCGTTGGCGTCCACGAACCCAAGCGCCTTGGCCACAAACACGCGGTCCAGCGGCAGCGTGGAACCGGCAATCGCCCCGCTGCCGAGCGGGCAGACGTTCACGCGCGAGTGGCAGTCCCAAAGCCGTTCGCAGTCGCGTTCGAGCATCTCGACGTAGGCCAGCAGATGGTGCGCGAGATAAACGGGCTGCGCCCGCTGCAAATGGGTATAGCCCGGAATCAACACAGCGGAATTCTTTTCGCCGAGGCTGACCAGGGCGCGCTGCAAACCGGCGATTTCGCCGAGCAGCAAAACAATTTCATCGCGCAGCCAGAGGCGCAGGTCGAGGGCGACCTGGTCGTTGCGCGAGCGGGCGGTGTGCAGTCTGGCGCCCGCTGGAACACGCTTCGTCAACGCGGACTCGATGTTCATGTGCACGTCTTCGAGTCCGGCCTGCCACCGGAATTTTCCGGCTTCAATTTCGCGGGCGATGGTTTTGAGTCCGCGGGCGATTGCGCCGGCTTCGGATTTTGAGAGCACGCCGATTTTGCGGAGCATGGCGGCATGGGCGAGCGAGCCGACGATGTCGTGCCGCCAGAGCCGCCAGTCAAAGGAAACGGATTCGGTGAATTGCACCACGTCCGCGCCGGGGCCGCGCGCGAAGCGTCCGCTACGGGAAACGGGAGAATTTTTTTTCATGCGCTTCAACGGTCCGAATGTGCTCTGCGCCGGGCGAAAAGTCACTCCTGAAAATACCGGGTTGCAGTCCGGTTTTGAAAATGGGATGCTGAAACCAAGCAAGACCCAAATCGCCTCCCCCATGAGCGAATTTAAATATGCGTGTCCGGTGTGCGGCCAGCACATGAAGTGCGACTCGTCGCAGAGCGGCACGGTGATGGAATGCCCAACGTGCTTCCAGAAAATCACCGCCCCGCAGGCGCCGGAATCGGACGACCCGAAATTCATCATCACGGGCACGAAAACCGGCGAACGGCCGATTTCCTCTGCCGTGGCGAATGCGGGT
>JBEKSU010000239.1:0-5521 GCA_049516755.1 Verrucomicrobiota bacterium
CCATCCGGCGCGTAGGCGATGTCGTTGTAAAGCGTCGAGCCCAGGTCGGCAATTTCGGTGAAGTCACCGTTCATCAGATTGATGATGCCGAAACCGTTGTCGCCCGTGTTGAACTCAACGGCATAAACGTTGTTTTGCGCCCGTGCAGACATGGCCAGGCTGCCAGCCACGACGAAGGTGCCGACCAAAAACATCATCTTTGAATTTTTCATATTATTTCCTGTTTAGTTTTCAAATTCGCTTCCGGTCATCAACCCGACTGCGTTCCCAAACCGTGCAGGTTATTTAACACAACCAGGCTGAAACATGATAAATAAGGGACATATTGCGTGATTTGAGGGGCGGATTGCGCCCGGTGAGGGGCGAAAATGGGGGGCAGAAAAGGCCGCGTAAAGGCCTTCTTCGGCCTCACGCGGTGGAAAACATCGAACATTCAACATCCAACGCCGAACATCGAATGTCAGACAATGAGCCGGAAAGGTAAAAGGCGAAAAAGCCAAGGCCTACGGCAGGTCGGTGTGTCCCATCAAATAGCGGTCGCACTCGCGCGCGGCGCCCCTGCCCTCGTTGAAGGCCCACACGACCAGACTCTGGCCGCGACGGCAGTCGCCACAGGCAAACACACCCTTGATATTGGTCGAATATTTTTCGAACTCGGCCTTCACATTGGTGCGCGGGTCGCGTTCCAGCTTGAGCGCGTCGAGCAATGGCTGTTCCGGTCCGAGAAAACCCATCGCCAGCAGCACCAGTTGCGCGGGTAAAACCTTTTCCGTGCCAGGCACGTTCTTCGGAATGAACTGGCCTTTGTCGTTCTTCTCCCATTTCACCTCCACGGTGTGGACGGCCTTTACCTGGCCGTTCGCGTCGCCTTCAAACTTCGTCACGGTGGTGAGATAAATGCGCGGGTCGGCGCCGAATTTCGCGGCGGCCTCCTCCTGGCCATAATCCAGGCGATAGACCTTCGGCCATTCCGGCCACGGATTGGTTGCGGCGCGCCCTTCCGGCGGCGCGGGCAAAATTTCGAACTGCACCAGGCCCGTGCATCCGTGACGCATCGAGGTGCCCACGCAATCGGTGCCGGTGTCGCCGCCGCCGATGACGACGACGTCCTTGCCGGCCGCGGAAATGAAATTGCCGTTCTTTTTGCCGCCGAGAATGCTCTTGGTGTTCGCGGTAAGAAAATCCATCGCGAAATGAACACCCTTGAGGTTGCGGCCGGCCACCGGCAAATCGCGCGGCTTCGTCGCGCCGGTTGCGAGGATCACGGTGTCAAATTCCTGGAGCAGTTTGTCCGCCGGATAATTTCCACCCACGTCGGTGTTGCAGACAAATTTGATTCCCCCGGCTTCAAGCTGCTTGATGCGACGCATTACGACCTGTTCCTTGTCGAGCTTCATGTTGGGGATGCCATACATCAGCAGTCCGCCGGGGCGGTCGGCACGCTCGAAAACGGTGACGGTATGGCCGGCCTTGTTCAATTGCGCGGCGGCGCAAAGTCCGGCCGGACCGGACCCGACCACGGCCACTTTTTTGCCGGTGCGCTGCTTCGGCGGGTCGGCCGTGACCCAGCCCTCGTCCCAGCCGCGGTCAATGATGGCGCACTCGATGTTTTTGATGGTGACGGGCGGGGCGTTGATGCCGAGCACGCACGAGCCTTCGCACGGCGCGGGACAGACGCGGCCGGTGAATTCAGGAAAATTGTTCGTCTTGTGGAGCCGCTCAAGCGCCTCCTTCCACAGGCCGCGATAGATGAGGTCATTCCATTCCGGGATGAGGTTGTGGATGGGGCAGCCACTGGCCATGCCGCTGAGGAGCACGCCGGTATGGCAGAAGGGCGTACCGCAATCCATGCAGCGCGCGCCCTGTTTGCGCAGGGCGGCCTCCGGCAGGTGCAGGTGAAATTCCTTCCAGTCCGCGATGCGCCCGGCCGGCGGACGGTCCGCCGGCACTTCGCGCAGATACTCGATGAATCCTGTGGGTTTGCCCAAATTATGCTCCTGTCAGATTGACTTGTTTTTGTTTGTCCGCAGATTGCGCAGAATCACGCAGATTTAAGACAAGGCGTTTATACTCCAGACTCGGTGAACCAAAATTCAACAACAGACCGCGATTCAATCCGGTGGCTTTCAACTCGTTGATCAACTGTGCGTCATCCGCTCCGGTCAACTGATTGTTGGCTTTCAGTTCAACCACGACCTTATCAAAACAAATAAAATCCACCCGGTAGCTGCACTGCAATCGTTGCCCCTTGTATTCAACCGGTACGGCAACTTCGCGCTCAAACGGAATGTTGCGCTTTGTCATTTCAATCGCCAGAGCCTCTTGATAAACGGCCTCGAGAAAACCATGGCCCAACTGCCGGTGCACCTCCATCGCCGCGCCAATGATGGCGTAGGTTTCGGGGTCGCTCTGATTGTTATTCGTCGGTTTCACAGACCGACGCAGATTAAAAGACCAAAAGCCGCGTCTTTGCAAGCAATCGCTCACGCGGTTCACATTTTTTTTAACCGGTTCCATTCTGAACAAAAAATCTGCGCTCATCTGCGTCATCTGCGGACGAATCAGCCGCCGCCGACGCGCGCGACGTCGCGGACGTTTTCCTCGAACGCGGCCATGATGGCCTGGTCGCCGGTCAGGCCCTGTTCCTTCACCTTCTTCATGGATTCGAGCACGCGCTGGTAGTCCTTGGGCATCACCTTGACGAACTGCGGCACGAGCTTCCGCCAGTCCGCCAGCACCTTCGCCGCGCGGTCGCTCTTGGTGTAGGCCTGGTGCCGCTGGATCAATTTCCAGATCATTTCGATTTCGTCGGCGTCCTTCAGTTTTTCGAGGCTGACCATTTCCTGATTGCAATGCGCCGGGAAATCGCCGGTTTCATCCAGCACGTAGGCGATGCCGCCGCTCATGCCCGCGGCGAAGTTGCGCCCGGTCCGGCCCAGCACGATGATGCGCCCGCCGGTCATATATTCGCAGCCGTGATCGCCGATGGCCTCGACGACGGCGTTGACGCCGCTGTTACGCACGCCGAAACGTTCGCCGGCCATGCCGCATACAAATGCCTCGCCGCTGGTGGCTCCGTAGAAGGCCACGTTGCCGATGAGGATGTTTTCCGCGGCCACAAAGGTCGAACCGGCCGGCGGATAGACGATGATTTTACCGCCGCTGAGGCCCTTGCCGAGGTAATCATTCGCGTCGCCTTCGAGTTCGAGCATCATGCCCTTGGGAATGAACGCGCCGAAGCTCTGGCCTGCGCTGCCGGTGAACTTGAGATGGATGGTGTCCTCCGGCAGGCCGTTCGGACCCCATTTCTTCGTGATCTCGCTGCCGACGATGGTGCCGACGACGCGGTTGACGTTGCGGATGGGCAGGTCGGCGTGGACGCGCTCGCTGCGCTCGATGGCCGGCTCGCAAATGTCGAGCAACCGGGTTACGTCGAGCGACTTTTCAATGCCGTGATCCTGATCAATCTGCCGGTAGCGCATGACTTCCGGTTCGACTGCCGGTTTCTGCAAAATGCTCGTGAAATCAAGGCCCTTCGCCTTCCAATGCTCAATCGCCTTCCGCGGGGCCAGCTTGTCCGTGCGGCCGATCATTTCGTTTATGGTCCGGAAGCCGAGCCGGGCCATGATCTCGCGCAATTCCGCGGCGATAAACCGCATGAAATTGACCACGTGGTCGGGGCTGCCCGAGAATAATTTGCGGAGCTGCGGGTCTTGGGTGGCCACGCCCACGGGGCAGGTGTTCAAATGGCACACGCGCATCATGAGGCAGCCCAGCGTGACGAGCGGCGCGGTGGCAAAACCAAATTCCTCGGCGCCGAGCAGCGCGGCGATGGCCACGTCGCGACCCGTCTTGAGCTGGCCGTCGGCCTCGACATAAACGCGGCTGCGGAGATTGTTGAGCACGAGCGTCTGGTGCGTCTCGGCCAGGCCGAGTTCCCACGGAATGCCCGAATGCTTGATGGACGAGAGCGGTGATGCGCCCGTGCCGCCGTCGAAACCGCTGATGAGCACCACGTCCGCGTGTGCCTTGGCGACGCCGGCGGCGATGGTGCCCACGCCGACCTCTGCGACCAGCTTCACGCTCACGCGCGCGTTGCGGTTCGCGTTCTTCAGGTCGTGGATCAACTGGGCGAGGTCCTCGATGGAGTAAATGTCATGGTGCGGCGGCGGTGAAATGAGGCCGACGCCCGGCGTGGTGAGCCGCGTTTTGGCGATCCACGGATAAACCTTGCGGCCCGGCAGTTCGCCGCCTTCGCCTGGTTTCGCGCCCTGAGCCATCTTGATTTGAAGCTCCTTCGCGTTGATGAGATAATTGCTCGTCACGCCGAAGCGGCCGGAGGCGACCTGCTTGATGGCGCTGTTCTTCGAGTCGCCGCGCTCGTTGGTCCAGGTGTAGCGTTCCGGGTCTTCGCCGCCCTCGCCGGTGTTGCTTTTGCCGCCGAGACGGTTCATGGCGATGGCGAGCGCCTCGTGCGTTTCCTGGCTGACCGAGCCGTAGCTCATCGCGCCGGTCTTGAACCGTTTCACGATTTCCTCGACCGGTTCGACTTCCTCGATGGGCACGGATTGTTCCGCCCAGTTGAATTCGAGCAGGCCGCGCAGCGTGCAGAGGTTTTGCGCCTGGTTGTTGATCAGCGCGGAGTATTCCTTGAACCGTTCGTAGCTGCCGAGGCGGCAGGCGAGCTGCAGCTTGTGAATGGACTGCGGGTTGAACAGGTGAAACTCGCCGTCGCTGCGCCATTGGTATTGGCCGCCGGTGTCCAGCGCCACATTATTGACGGGGCGGTCGGAAAATGCCACGCGATGGCGTGCCAGCGCTTCTTCGGTCAACACCTCCAGGCCGATGCCCTCGACGCGCGACACCGTCCAGGTGAAATACCGGTCAATGACGTTGTGGTTCAGGCCGATGGCCTCAAAAATCTGCGCGCTACGATAGCTCTGAACGGTCGAGATGCCCATCTTGGCCATCGTCTTCACGACGCCCTTGACGACGGCCTTGATGTATTTTTTGACGGCGGTCTTGTGGTCCAGGCCGGGCAGCAGGCCTTCGTGGATCAGATCGTCGAGCGAGTCGTACGCAAGGTAGGGATTGATGGCGCTGCAACCGTAGCCGATGAGCAACGCAAAATGGTGAACCTCGCGCGGCTCGCCCGATTCGAGTACCAGCCCGACGCGCGTGCGCGTGCCCTGCCGGATGAGATGATGATGCAGGCCCGACACGGCGAGCATCGCTGGAATGGGCGCTTTCTCGGCGCTGATGCCGCGGTCGGAAAGAATGATGATGTTCGAGCCGCCGGCAATGGCCCTGTCAGTGGCGGCGAACAATTGGTCGAGCGCGCCTTCCAATCCTTTCGCGCCATCCGCCGCCTGGAACAAAATCGGCAGGGTGACCGCCCTGAAACCGCTGCGGTCCACGTGGCGGAGCTTTTCGAGATCCTCGTTGGTGAGGAGAGGATGCTCCAGCTTGATCATGCGGCAGCTTTCGGGCGTGGGCTTGAGCAGGTTGCCCTCCGAGCCGA
>JBEKSU010000240.1:0-5494 GCA_049516755.1 Verrucomicrobiota bacterium
GATGTCGCTGTGGACGCCGCAGCCGCTGGTCTCCTTTTGCAGCCGCCAGTCCAGCGGAAATTCCGGGTCCGCCAGCCGGTCCTGCGCGTAACGCGCGTGATAATGATAAATCCGGCCCAGCGCGCCTTCGCCGATCATCCGCTTCGCCAGCGCGATGGCCGGGATGCGCCGGTAATTGTGGCAGACCATGTGGACGACCTTCGCCTTGTTCGCGGCGGCGAACATCGCCTCGGCCTGTTTGAGATTCAGCGCCAGCGGCTTTTCGCACAGGACGTGCTTGCCGCTCTTCACCGCGGCAATCGCCATCTCGGCGTGAAAATTCGTCGGCGTCACGATGTCCACGATGTCAATCAGCGGCGACTCGACGACCTCCTGCCAGTCGGTGGCGGATTTTTGCCAGCCGAGCTGCGCGCGGGCCGCCTGCACTCCGGCGGCATTGCGGCCGCAAATCGTGTGCATCTCGATATTGGCCTTGAGGTTGAAGAAACGGGGTGCCTGCCGCCATGCATTGGAGTGCGCCCTGCCCATGAAGCGGTAGCCGATCAGTCCGACACGCAAAGTCTTTGGCATGTAAACTAGGGATTGAACTGGATACGCCTGCCTTTATAGTGAGCCGCGATGACCAAGTCAACGGCAACCCGCAAAAATGCCAAATATGACCTTTACCACTGCTGAAATTGCAAAACACCTTGATGGTGAAGTGGTTGGCGATGCCGCCGCAACGCTCAAAGGCTTTGCCCCCGCCGACCACGCCAAACCTGGCGACCTCACGTTCGCCGAAAATGAAGATTATTTCGCCCGCGCCGAACAAAGCGCGGCAACCGCCATCATCGCCGACGAGCGGTTTAAGTCTGCGAAAAAAATCCTGATCCGCGTGCCCAACGCCCGCGTCGCGTTCGGCAAAGCCATGGCGTTGTTCTTTCCCGAACGGACCTGGGCCGCTGGAATCCATCCCACGGCGGTCATCGCGGCGAGCGCCAGGGTGGATACCACCGTACACATCGGACCACATTGCGTCGTGGGCGAACGCGCGCGCATCGGCGCGCGGGCGGTCCTGCAGGCCGGTGACGTGGTCGGCGACGACTGCAAGCTGGCCGACGACGTGAACCTGTTTCCGAACGTGACGATTTATCCGCAGACGGAAATCGGCCTGCGCGTCCGCATTCATGCCGGCACGGTGGTCGGCTCGGATGGCTTCGGTTATGTGCAGGACGGCGGCGTGCATCTCAAAGTGCCGCAGATTGGAAATGTCATCATCGGCGACGACGTGGAGATCGGCGCGAACGTAACGATTGACCGCGGCGCGCTGGGCCCGACCATCATCGGCAAGGGCACGAAGATTGATAACCTCGTCCAGATTGCGCACAACGTCGAAATCGGGGAAGGCTCCCTGATCATCTCGCAGGTGGGCATTTCCGGCAGCACCAAGCTGGGCAAATACGTGGTGCTGGCGGGACAGGTGGGCCTGGCGGGCCATTTGAAAATCGGCAACCAGGCCATCGTCGCGGCGAAATCCGGCGTGATGCATGACATTCCCGATGGCGGGAAGTGGCTGGGCATACCCGCGCAACCGGACAAACAGGCCAAACGGCAGATGATCGCCATCCAGCGTCTCCCTGACCTCCTCCACCGCGTGGCGGAGCTGGAAAAAAAAACCGGTATCAAATCAAAAGAATAAACCATCGCAAAGCGATGTCAGGATTGGGACGGATTTCAAGCATCGCTCCGCGCCACTAAAGAATTATTCGATTCAATCCGTGGGATGAACCTCACGGCTACCGTCAAATCATCGCTACGCGATTGAAGGGGCGGCGCATCACGATGTGCAAGCATCTTCCCGATGTGCCATCAGTCCAAGGTATTCAGTGGTGCGATCCGGGTCCGCCGGAAACCAACCGGCGAGCCGGCCGGCATTGAAAATCAAAAGACTTCCGCCTTCAAGCCGCTCACTTTTTGGACGGTCCGGACAATCTGCAAAAGCGTCTGCAAGGGGAGGTGACCGCAATCCGGATTGAATGTGGGACGGGTGGCTGAATAAATTTGCACGAGCGAAATTTGCGCCCCGGCCGCCTTCAACTCCTTGAGCCGCTGCGCATATTGCTGGATTTCATCCTCCGGCGGTTCCTGGCCGTTCAGCGCCAGAAACAGGCTTTGAATCACCACCGGCCGCTGGCGGGCCAGGGTCAGGATGTTTTGCAGGTTTTTTTCGATGGGCACGTCGGTGCGATTCACCTTTTGCAGATAGGCCGGGGTGCCTCCGTCCAGTTTGGCCCAGACTTCATCCTCCCGCGTGAAGCATTTCAATCCCTGCTGCACCGACGGCTGGTCCAGTCCCGTCGCGTTGGTGACGAGCACCAGCTTGAAGAACGGAAATCCCCCCACCGCCCGGATATGGACCGCAGTTTGTACGATCTCGACAAAATTGGGAGCGAGGGTTGGTTCGCCATCGCCGCTCAAGGTCACGTGACGCAATTGCAGCAGTTCCGCCGGCAAAGCGCGGTAGGCCGGCCGCGCGCGCAAACCATCCTGCTGCACCAGCGCCAGCGTCTTTTTCAGTTCGCCGGCCATGACCGGCACATCAAGATGCGATTCCCGCGCCGGTTCGGCCCGGTTCACCTCGCAATAGACACAGTCAAAATTGCATTGCTTGTCCGGGTTCACATTGATCCCGATGGACAATCCACCGGCCCGCGGGGAGATCACCACATAGACAAACCGGTTCCCCAGGAAGTCCCGCGGACAACCAAACGCCGATTCCGGCGCGGCCGGGGGAGGTGTCCAGGCCTTCGCTGCGCCGCCGGAGGGATTTTGACTTTCCGGGTGACGATCCCTGTTTTTTGACATGCCGGAAACAATCGAAGAAAAACGCGGAAACAACTACGCGTATTTTGGCAGAAACCTGCCTTGTTTTGTGCTGAAGTGAATTTAATGCAGCCGGAGCGCCGGGCTCCAACCCGGCATTGCCCGCTTGGCCGTGGCCACAACCCCTGCCGATTTGGAAATCGGCGTTCTCATTCGCACGTGGGTTGTTTTGGTGGCGGAGTCAAGTTGCACTGCCACCGAAATCCGGCCAAAAAATTCAGTTGTCAGCCAGCCGGCAACCGGCTCATTTTAACCCCATGACCCAGCCAGCCACCCCTTTGCATCCCGACCCCGGCCAAATTTACGTTAGGCTGAACATTTGAGCCAACGGGGACCAGAAACCTATGAACAGTCAGCAAACCTACAAGAAATTTGCCCGATATTACGATCTGTATGTGGGGGACTTCAAAGCTGACTTGCCATTGTACAGGTCCCTATGCGCTCCCGAGCACAACGTTCTGGAAATTGGCTGCGGCACCGGGCGGGTATTGCGCGCTTTGCTCGAACGGGGGTGCCGTGTTACGGGCGTGGATATCTCAGACGACATGCTGCGTGTCGCCGAAGCGAAACTGCGTGCGTACCTTGCGCCGGAGAAGCTGGTCCTGAAAAATCATGATTTTCGCCGGGCGCCCCTTCAGGAACAGTACGATCGGATTCTCGTGACCTTCTTCATGTTTAACTATCTCCTCCCGACATCCGAGCAGCAGCAATTCCTGCTCAATGTCCGTCAAAGTCTCGCCGCCAATGGCGTCGTGATCATCGACTTGTTTTATCCGCAGCCTTTGGCGTTTCCCGCCACAAGTGATCAATGGGAAGAAACCATATTCCAAGTTGAGGGCCAGCAGATTATGCTCAGGCAGAAAAGAAGGATGATTGGCAATAATGAAGAGCGCATACAAATCTATGTGGAAGGAACCCACCAAGATGCCATCGTCACTCAACGCTGCTATGTGAGTAAAAAGCAAACAGTGGCGTTGCTGACGCGGGCCGGTTTTCAAAACCTTCAAGTCACCAATGGATACGATGCATCCGCATTTCATCCGTTGGGGCAGGCCGAAACAACTGAGTCGGCTTTTGTCTGTATGGCAAGCAAATCAGCCACTTAAGAAACATACTCGTCGGCGTTCGTTGCGATCACTTCGTTCTCGCCTTCAAATTGACACCGGACCGGCCGGTTCACCGGTTTTTTCCGCGGCAACCGGTTTGAGACTGCGCGAGCGCCACAGGAAGAATATCGCCGGATACACCAGCAGTTCCATGAGCGTCGAGGTCATGACGCCACCCACCATCGGTGTGGCGATGCGTTTCATCACGTCCGCGCCGGTGCCATGGCTCCACAAAATCGGCGCCAGACCGGCAATGATGACGCACGCGGTCATCGCCTTCGGGCGGACACGTTTTACCGCGCCGTGATAAATGGCGGCGCGCAAATCCGCAGCCTGTCGCATCAATCCCTTCTTCTTCCATTCATCGTAGGCCAGATCGAGATAGAGCAGCATCACCACCCCGGTTTCCGCATCGAGCCCGGCCAGCGCAATGATGCCCACCCATACGGCCACGCTGAGGTTGTAGTTGAGCAGGTAAATGATCCAGAACGCGCCAACGAGCGAGAACGGCACGGCCAGCATCACGATGGCGGTTTTGACGACCGAGCGGGTGTTGAGATAAATGATGAGCAAAATAATGAGCAGTGTCAGCGGCACGACAACCGTCAGGCGTTTCCGGGCGTGCAGCATGTATTCGTACTGGCCGCTCCAGAATATGTTATAGCCCGGTGGCAGTTTGATCGCGCCCCTGGCAATGGCTTCGTTTACGGCGTGCATGGCCATTTGCACGTAGGTGCCCACGTCCACACCGCGAATGTCCACATAAACCCAGTCGTTGGGCACGGCACCCTCGGTTTTGATGGACATCGGGCCGTCCACGACTTTGATCGTGGCAAGTTCGCCCAGGGGAATCTGCGCGCCGGCGGGCGTGGACACGACGATGTCGCGCCGGAGCGATTCCAGGTCCGAACGAAAATCGCGGTCGTAACGGAGATTGATGGTGTAACGTTCCAATCCTTCGACGGTGGTCGTCAGCGACTTGCCGCCGAGCGCCACGGACAGCACGTCCTGCACGTCGCCGATGGTCAGGCCGTAACGGGCGATGGCATCGCGGTTGATTTCAAATTCGATGTAATGCCCGCCCATGACGCGCTCGGCAAAGGCGCTGGCGGTGCCCGGCACCGTGCGCACCACGGCTTCAATCTCGGTGCCGATGCGTTCCAGCGTGGCCAGGTCCGGTCCGGCAATCTTGATGCCCACCGGCGTCTTGATGCCGGTCGAGAGCATGTCAATGCGCGTCCGGATGGGCATGGTCCAGGCATTGTTGAGACCGGGAATCTGCACCGCGTCATTCATCGCATCTGTAAGTTCATCCGGCGTGCGGCGGCGATGCGCGATGACCCGGCCCTGGTCGTCTTTGATGTCCACCACCGGCCATTCGGATTCCGGTTTCAACTGGATGGTGGTTTCGATCATGTCCATCGGCGCGGGATCGGTGGCGGTCTCGGCGCGTCCAGCCTTGCCAAACACGGTTTTTACCTCGGGAAACGATTTAATGATGCGGTCGGTGACTTGCAGAATCTGGC
>JBEKSU010000241.1:0-5452 GCA_049516755.1 Verrucomicrobiota bacterium
AAATCCGGGTAACGCCGCAGAAAATCCTCGTAATCTTTCCGCACCAGATCGAAGCGCGCGCGGATGCGCCGGTTCAATGCTTCCTTGGACTCGCCCGCCCCCTGTGCGGCAAAGGCGTTGTTGTCACGAATCCATTTATCCACCTCGTCCAGTGCCGCCTGGTCCCCGGCCATCAGTTGCTTCAATTCCTTCTCCGCCGGGTCGTTGGGATTCACCATCGTAACCGGGAGGCCGGCCTGCTGTTGAATCAAATTACTGACGGCCAGCGGTTGATTCGTGGCGATCAACGCGCCAACCAGGCCGATAAGGAGTTCGTTCACGGAAACAACCTATCATTTGGGCAGCCCGCGTCGAGATGCAAGCCACTGCTTGCCGTTCTTCATTATCAGAGCGGCGCCACCAAAATTAAACCCCACCTTTGCGCGCCAAGGAATTTTTCGCCCGCGCGCTGTTGAAATCCAGTTCTCGATCCTATGTCAGTCGGCAGCGATGCCGCTCACGCCACCCGCCGCATCATATCCTGGCTGCCGTAGGGATTTTGTGTGCGAAGCGCGCACTCGGGGTCATCGCGCCATTCGCCATCCACAAGGAAACGGTAGTGGTGTGTGCCCGGCTCCAATTCCACCGTGGTCCGCCACAGGCCATCCGCGCCTTTTTGCAAATTGATGGGTCGCTCCTGCCAATGGGTAAAATCACCCACCAATTGCACGCTCACCGCGCCGGGTGCGGAGAACGCGAAGGTTTGTTTTTGGCCACGACCGCCATTCCTTGAGTTCGTTTTCTTTGCCATAACTTTTTTCCTTTCCAAGGGCTGCAAAGCTACAAGCCCTGTCGCAATCTTAGTCCGAAGCCGCGACAACGCAACCGTCAAACATATTTTATTCGTTGATGCCCCAATGACGTGCCGGCTGTGAGGGCCCGGCAATTGATTCCAGCGTCGATACAACAAATTGGGGTGGTCGTTTTTGCCGCCACAACCTGTGGACGAAATCCATCGCATCCCCGTCATCCCGCAAAATGTGACTGCCCAGAAAAGTCAGACCGTGCCAGTCTGCGAACTGTTTCAACCGCTTCCCAAACGACATCGGTCCGACGTTCTCCTCCGGGCAAAACGCCATCACGGCGACATCCCTGACTTGCCGGCGGGCCGCCCAATGTTCCAACCATTCCATCGCTTCGTCAGGCGGCAAATGGGTTCCGCACGAAGCGACCACGATCAAGTCCGCGTCAGAGGTTTCATCGAGCGCGGCGGCGGCCAGGGATGACTGTTTCAATACGTCGAACCGCCACGGCTTGATGTCCCACTTCATGGCTTCGTCCGCGCGAATTGCCGCGCGTTCCAACAGCGCGGCGGCTCGCGCGGCAAAATCGAAGTCATCATAAATGACCGCTGCTTTCAGCGTCATTTCAAACCAACTTTTTTCCTGCGTTGCTATGGCATTCATACGGCATTGTCTTTCTCCTTTCGATTACTGACACGAGGAGCGCGTCATCAGTTCAAGAAAGTGAACAATTTTTTTGGGGAAAATTTTTGGCGGGGATGAAGGCGCCCGCCCATGTCCTCCGCCCCAAAACAGGACAGATTTAAAACCGCGATGGAAGCGGCAGCGCCCGCGACATCACCAGGTCGTACGGATAAAACCTGATGACGTGGCAAACGGTTTCATTTCAAACCTCCTTCACCACGCCCCAATAAACATCCAGCCGTTTTCCGAGATAAAGCTTCACGGCTTTCACCAGCACGCCGGCCTCGAGTTGCTGGCCGCGCGCGACGAGGTCCTTGAGTGCCATGCCCGGACGGATCCGGAACGAGCCTTGCGCAATGATCGGGCCTTCGTCCAGCCGCATCGATACAAAATGCGCGGTGACCCCGGCAATCTTCACGCCATTTTCATACGCCTGACGATACGCCTGCGGGCCGGGAAAACTCGGCAGCAACGAAGGATGAATGTTGATGATCTTGTTTTTGTAACGCCACACAAAGTTCGGCGAGAGAATCTTCATGAAGCGTGCGAGCACGATGAAATCAATCTGGTGTTCTTCGAGCAGTCGCAACGCGCGGGCTTCGGCCTGCGCGCGGTCGTTCCACGGAATGTGCGCAAACGGCAATTTATTTTTTCGCGCGAGCGGCGCGAGGCCGGGGCGGTTGGAAATCACGAGCGTGGGATCGGCTTTGAATTGGCGGCGATGGTGCGCGGCCAGGAGCGCGTCGAAGCAATGCGTTTCCTTCGTCACCAGGATGGCGAAGCGCTGGCGGCGGTTGGGTTCGGTGAAGCGCACCTTGATTTCCATGCCGAGCCGGCGGGCGAGGGTGTCCAGGCCGGCGCGAAGGCTCGCGGCGTTGCAATCCGCCGGATTCCACGAGGCCTGGAGGGTCATGCTGAACTGGCCGCGGGTGACTTGTTCCTCCAGCGCCTCGATATTGGCGTGTTGCTCGAAGAGAAAAGCGGTGACGCGGGCAATGACGCCGGTTTTGTCCCGGCCAATAACGGTGAGGGTGGCGAACTGTCTCATATTGGAACAGGAAATAGCGAATTTTCATTCCAATTGCACGAATTATGATGGCATATTGCACGCTTGAATTTTTCCTTGGAAACCGCAACTTTCCCGGCTTTTCGCTGTTAAATGAAGGAACCTTAACTGAAGGAAACACATGGGTTTTAGCTCGGTTAAAAATCTGGTCGCGTTGATTGCTGACGCGACGCCCGTCCAGTTTGATGACTGGCGCAAGGCATGGCGCGCCGCCGCGAACAACGGCTCGACCGAGCCGCTGCTCGGCTTCATCGCCCGCGAGCGCGGCCTGGCCGAAGACGCGTTTCTCCAAAAGCTGGCGCAAACACTGGGCTGGCCATTTCTGGATTTGCCCAAACACACAACGCCGCCGGAGGCGCGGAACAAAATTTCCACTAAAATCGCGTTTCAGTATTCCGTGCTGCCCACGGACTTGAACGACGGCACGCTCCAGGTTGTCGCCAGTGATCCGTTCGATGCCGCGATGATGAACGCCGTGCGGTTCGACGCGCGGATGCCGGTGCAGTTTGCGCTCGCGCCGAAGGCGGAAATCGAAAAGGCGTTGAAGAAATATTACGGCGTTGGCGCCGAAACACTCGATGAAATGGGCGATAATGAGCCGATGGAACTGGAAATTGCCAGCGACAAGGAAATCACCGAGGACGATCAGGAGGCCAGCGTCATCAAGTTCGTCAACCAGGTCATCTGGGAGGCGTTCAAGGACCGCGCAACGGACATTCACTTTGAGCCGGCGGAGGACGAGTTGCGCATCCGTTACCGCATTGACGGCATTTTGCATCAGACGCCGATGCCGCCGCAGTTGAAACGCTATCAGGCCGCGCTCATTTCGCGCATCAAGGTGATGAGCGGCATGAACATCTCCGAAAAACGTCTGCCGCAGGACGGCCGCATCAACGTCCGCATCAAGGGCGAGGAAATTGACATCCGCGTTTCCACCGTGCCGACGGTCTATGGCGAAAGCGTTTCGCTGCGTTTGCTGACGCGCGGCAAAATTTTCCTGAGCCTCGACAAACTGGGTTTCGCGGCGAAAGACGAGGCGATGATTCGTGACATCATCATCAAACCGCACGGCATTTTCCTTGTCACCGGTCCGACCGGCTCCGGCAAATCCACGTCGCTGTACGCTTTTTTGAGCGCGATCAACTCGGTCCACAAACGCATCATCACCATCGAGGAACCGGTCGAATACGAGCTCAAGGGCATCAACCAGATCGCGGTACGCCCGGAAATCGGGCTGACGTTTGCGATGGGTTTGCGCCACATCCTGCGCCAGGACCCGAACGTCATCATGGTCGGCGAAATCCGCGACCTGGAGACCGCCGAAATTGCGATCCGCGCATCGCTGACCGGCCACCTGGTCTTCAGCACGCTGCACACGAACGACGCGCCCAGCGCGTTCACGCGGTTGATTGACATGGGCATCGAGCCGTTTCTGGTGGCGTCATCGGTCGAGGCCGTCATGGCGCAGCGCCTCATCCGCACCATTTGTCCACATTGCAAAACCGAACAAAAGGTCGAGCCTGATTACCTCCGGCGCATCGGTTTTCCGGAAGAGGAAATTGGAACGGCGAAATTCTGGCGCGGGGCTGGTTGTGAAGAATGCCGCCAGTTTGGGTATCAAGGACGCAAAGGCATTTACGAACTGCTCTTCGTCAATGAAGCCATGCGTCCTCTGATTTTGAGCCGTGCCGCTGCCACGACCATTGCGACAAAGGCCATGGAACAGGGCATGCGCACATTGCGCACCGACGGCTGGACCAAGGTCAAAAACGGCGAGACAACCATCGAGGAGGTTTTGCGCGTCACCCAAATCGAGGAACACATGGACACACTCGGTGGCGACGCCAAAACCGAAATGCGGATCAAGGAGTGATATTGACCATACCACCGTAAAATATTTACCAACATGGCTCGCTGGCATTCCTGCAACATCCTGCAAATCGCATCCGACGCGAATCGCCTCTGGCAATTCGACGCCAAGGGCGGCGGTTTTGCGCTCAACCGCGAGCATCGCGCCGCGCTGGACGAGCCGTTGCCGTCCAGATTGATTGCAAAATCATGGAGTACATTGTGGCAGCCGCGGTTGAACGTCGCCTGGCTGCCGCCGGAAAGTGTCTTTCTGCGCGTCATCGAATTGCCCCGGAGCAGTTTCGAGGAAACGTTCGCCATGGTGGAATTGCAACTGGAGAAACTTTCCCCGATGCCGGTGGCGCAAATCGTCTGGACAATTCAGATCATGCCACGCTCCAGCAACCCGCCGCATCAAAACGAAGCGAAGGCGGCGGCAGCTTCCGCTGAGACCAGGGCGGAGGATTTGCAAACCGTGGTCGTGGTCATCGCCGAGCGCAGCGTGGTTGAGGAATTTCTTGGCAAGCTCGAAGCGCGGGGCTATTTCGCCGACCGGCTGGAAGCGCCGATGCTCGACCAGTTGGAGGCCACGCCCGCAACGGAGGATGGCGTCTGGTTGTATCCGCTGGTGCTGGCCGGACAGAATGCCGTGCTGGCGGCGTGGTGGTATGGCGGCGCGTTGCGCAGTTTGAGTTATGTCGTGTTGCCGCCCGACGGCGACCGCGCAAAGAATCTGAAGACCCAGCTGGCGCAGCTGGCCTGGGCCGGCGAACTGGAAGGCTGGCTGACCGCACCTCCCAGCCGATGGCATCTGGTCGCGGATTCCGCCAACGCCGCCGAATGGGAAAACGCATTGCGCGAAGGCCTGGGCGAACCGATTCAGGTCACGGCGCCGCCGCCGCCGGCGGAGCTGGCCGCCCACACGGCGCGGCGCGCGGCAGCGTCGGGTTCCCGGGCGGCGTTTTTGCCGGCGGAATTTCCCGCGCGTTACCATCAACAATTTGTTGACCGCCTCTGGCTGCGCGGTCTGGTGACGACCGGGGTGTTGTACGCCATCGGCGTGGCGATCTAT
>JBEKSU010000242.1:0-5365 GCA_049516755.1 Verrucomicrobiota bacterium
GTCGTCAGCAGCGCCAGCAACGCCGCCAGCAGCCAGACCGGAATATGCGGCCTGGCCGCGACCGGGACAAATGCGCCCTCCGGGGCGGGGTCGGATTTGGTCTCTGGACTGTGCATGGGTCTCCCTCAAATTATCAGGAGGGCGGGAACCTTGGCACGCCCATTTTGTGGCGGGAATAACGGTGCTTTGACTTTTACTGGAGTTCAACCGCGGGAATCGCGGTCACGAGATTCGGGCTGGTTTCGGAGTTCGGATTTTCGAGTTTGGACCGAGCCTCGTTACCTCGGCTCCTACGAGCAGAACTGGAAAAATAAGAAAGCCCCGGATTGTTCCGGGGCTTTGTAGCGAACAAAGTAAACTTATTAGCGGCGACGGAACAGCAAGAGCGAGAGACCGCCCAAACCGACCAATACCATCGTGCTCGGCTCAGGTATAGCGTACAAGCCCAGCGTGAAGGCCGGAACGACTGTAGCAGCCATGATCGTCGGCGATGCATTCAGGAAATTATCACCCGTAACAGTGGGAGCCCCAACAGCCGATTCACCAAGATACATGCCGGTAGTTACGTTCCCACTGGTCAGGAAGCTTTCAACCGCACCATAGGTCGTGCCCATGTTTGAAGACCAGCCAACGACAACAAACTGGGCCGTTGCTCCAGCGGCCAAGCCGACCACTGATTCGCTTTCCACTGATTCGCTTGTATAGAGCGTGCTTAACATACGGCCAGCAGCGCCAGTGCTTGCCGCATACCCGTCACTTGAGAATATATTGCCATTGAGAGTATATGTCTGCTGGCCGCTCGATCCGCCGGCAAAATGCCAGTTCGTGTCGTTCCATACGTAATTTCCAACGCTCGTCAAAGTCGGATAAAATGCATTGGCGTTTCCATTAACCGTTGTGGCGGTGGTGGAATAGAACAAGGCAAAGTAGTAGGTACCCGCGGCCCCAGCTGCATACTGCCCGGTTGCCGCGCCACCAAACGTCGTATTGACGCTGATGCGCGAGGTCAGTCCGGCACTGTTGCCGAAGGTAACCAAGCCCTGACCTTGAGCGCCAAGTGATACCATGGTTGCTGTAATTGCCATTAATGTGAGTTTTTTCATAGTTTTGTTTCGGTGAGGTTGTTTGGTCGGATTGATTTGATACGGTTACGAATTAAACATTTTGCACCCATTGAAACGCCCCACGCCTGGTGTTGTCGAAGTAGAGAAATTCAGAGGATGCTGAAAATCCCGATTCTGAAAGCTGAATCTTCATCTGAACTGAGAGCATCAGTACAACCATCTGACGGACCACGGTCAATCACTATTCCCTTATGGAGCTGAATCGGGGGCAGTATCCTAATCTTAATCTTCCTCTTAATCGTAAGAGGCGATTTTGTTGATTAAGATTACGATTACGAATTGAGATTAGGACACCACCGAATCGGGGTGTATTTTGACATTGTTATAGGAAAGCCTCGTTACCTCGGCTCCTACTGGAGTTCAGTACTGCGATTTCGTCCGCGAATCAACGGTCTGACGGAGCGTTCTTTACTTTCAGTGCGCGAGCGAGGTTGTTTTGAGCGTCGGTGAAATCGGGTTTCAGGCGGACGGCTTCCTGAAACTGGCTGATGGCCTCGTTGATCTGGCCTTTCATGCCAAGGTTGCTGCCGAGGTTGTTGCAGGCCTCGGCGTAATCCGGTTTCAAGCGGATGGCTTCCCGGTATTGACTGATCGCATCGTCGGTCTGGCCTTTCATGCCGAAGGCGTTGCCCAGGTTGAAGCAGGCTTCGGCGTAATCCGGCTTCAGGCGGATGGCTTCCTGAAATTGGCTGATGGCCTCATCGATCCGGCCTTCCATACCGAAAGCGATGCCCAGATTGCAGTGGGCCTCGGCGTAATCCGGTTTCAGGCGGATGGCTTCCTGGAGCTGGCCGATGGCCTCGTCGATCCGGCCTTTTCGGTTGAGGACGGCGCCGAGGTTGTTGTGGGCCTCGGCGTCATCCGGTTTCAAACGGATGGCTTTCTGGAACAGCTCGATGGCCTCGTCAGCCTGGCCTTTCTGGCTGAGGGCATCGCCAAGGTTGCTGTAGGCCTCGGCGTAATCCGGTTTCAAACGGATGGCTTCCTGAAGCTGGCTGATGGCCTCGTCAATCCGGCCGTTCTGGCCCAGGACGGTGCCCAGACTGTTGCGGAAAATGGCGAAATGGGGTTTCAGGCGGATGGCTTCCTGGATTTGGCTGATCGCCTCGTCATATTGGCCATGCTTGGCGAGAGTCATACCGAGATTATTGTGCGCGACGAAATTGTTTTCCGTGACTGCGAGCGCATGCCGGAAAAGAGTTTCATTGTCCTGCCAATATCCAAGCTGTTGCCGCGTCAACGCGAGACACACGACGATTGCCGCGCCACCCGCCACCGACAACGCCATCACCTGGTACCGCCAGCTTCGCGTCAGTTCGTATGCGCCCCAGATGGCGAGGATGAGCACCCCCAGTGACGGAATGTACGTGTAGCGGTCAGCCATCGCCTGTTCGCCCACTTGCACCAGTCCGATGACGGGCACCAGCGTCCCACAAAACCACAGCCAACCCATCAGCATAAACGGATATTGCCGCCGCAGCACAATAAACAGCACTGTAATGCCCAACAGCAGCCCGCCCGCCAGCACCACCTGCTCCAACGGCCAATAGCCGGGGTGCGGATAAAACACCGCCAGATCCACCGGCCAGAACAGCTTCCCCAGATAACGGCAGTAAGCAATCAGCGCGTTCCCGGCACGCGCGCTGAGGGGCATGGTTTGAACCATCTGCATGGAGCCGCTGTGGTTCTGCACCACGAAGGTCACGACGCTCACCGCCGCCGCCAGCCCGAAAAACGGCAGCTTTTCCAGAAACAAACGGAGTGGTGGATTGATGGATTGATGGATTGATGGAGTATGGCGCGAATCAAGACTTGCCACCCGCCACCCGTCACACGTCACTCGTCGGAGGGGCCAATAATCCAGCAGCAACAGCACAAACGGCACCGTCACCAGCATTGGCTTGCTCATCAAGCCCAGCGCGAAAAACACCAGCGCCAGATAATATGAACTCGAAGATGGAAGATGGAAGATGGAAGATGGCCTCTGACTTGTGTTTTCAATTGTCGCCTCGCTCGCGACTTGCCCATTGCTGCCACTCTTTATTCCCCGGGCAAAGCGGGCGTAAAACAGCAACGTGAGCAGGAAGAAGAACGTGCTCAACAGGTCCTTCCGTTCCGACACCCATGCCACCGATTCCACATGCACCGGGTGCAGCCCGAACAACGCCGCCACCAGCAAGCTCCGCCACATCGCTCCCGCTTGCCAGGCCGAAGCAATCGCCGCTGTCGTTTTGCTACCAGTATCAAGTTGTGGTGACAAAGATGATGATAGAAGCGGGCCGTTGCCGTGGTGGCCGGTCATCCGGAACAGCAACAGAAAAACCAAAACGGTGTTGATGGCATGCAGCAACACGCTGGTCAGGTGATGTCCCCAAGGCTTCAGCCCGAACAGTTGACAGTCCAACATGTGGGACAACATCGTCACCGGATGCCAGTTGGAGGATACCGGGTTCAAGAAAGCCCATTCCATCCCCGCCCAGGTCAAACCGCCCTGAACGTGCGGATTCGCCGTGACATAGTCCTGGTCATCGTAGCTGTTGAAGTCACACCGCGTCGCCGGCCAGTAAACGGCCATCGTCACCAGCGCCAGCAATGCCGCCAGCAGCCATACCCGAATACGCGACGGGGCCTTGACCGGCGCGGGTGCTTCCGCCTGTGTGGAGTTGAATGTCGTTTCAGGACTGCGCATGGGTCTGCCCCAAATTATCAGGAGTCCGGGAACCTTGGCACGCCCATTTTGTGGTGGCAGCCAACGTAAGCCGGCTCACTATTCTTGGAATTTCAAATACGATTGGAGCGGACTCATGTCCGCTGCTACTGGAATTTTGATTTGATGAATGGTTGGACGAAGGCGGAGGAGCACCTCCGCCCTACCGGGGGTTTGAATCAGCGGGCTGCCGGCGCGTTCTTCATTTTCAGCGCACGTTCGAGGTCGCGCCGGGCATCGGCATTATCGGGGCTCAGGCGGATGACTTCCTGAAACTGGCTGATGGCGTCATCGATCCGGCCTTTCATGGCGAAAGCGATGCCGAGATTGTAGTGGGCGTCGGCGTAATCGGGTTTCAAGCAGATGACTTCCTGGAACTGGCCGATGGCCTCGTCAACCCGGCCTCGCATGCCCAGAACATTGCCGAGATTGTTGTGGGCATCGGTATAACCGGGCTTCAGGCGGATGGCTTCCTGATATTGGACAATCGCCTCGTCGGTTTGGTCTTTTTTCACAAGCGCGTTGCCGAGGTTGTAGTGGAGGATGGCGTAATCCGGTTCCAGGCGGATGCCTTCCTGGAATTGGCTGATCGCTTCATCAACCTGCCCTTTGTCGAGGAAGGCGGAACCGAGGTTGTCGAGGGCAATGAAATTGTCTTCCGTGACCGCAAACGCATGCCGGAAAAGGGTCTCGTCGTCCGTCCAATACCCGATCTGTTGCCGGGTCAATCCGAGGCACACGATGATCGCCGCACCACCCGCCACGGCCAACGCCATCGCCTGATGCCGCCAACTCCGGGTCAGTTCATACCCGCCCCAGACCACCAGGATCAGCATCCCCAGCGACGGAATATAGGTGTACCGGTCCGCCATCGCCTGCTCCCCCACCTGCATCAACCCGATCACCGGCACCAGCGTTCCCACATACCATAACCATCCCACCAACAAAAACGGATATTGCCGCCGTACCACAATCAACAGCACCGTGATGCCCAACAAAACCCCGCCCGCCAGCACCACCTGTTCCAATGGCCAATGCCCGGGGTAGGGATAGAAAACCGCCAGGTCCGTCGGCCAGAACAACTTTCCCAGATACCGGCAATACGATAACAGCGCGTTACTGCCACGCACGCCCAAGGACAGGTTTTTACCCGCTTCCAAAGCGCCGCTGTGCCGCTGCACCAGGAACGCCACAATGCTCGCCACCGCTGCCAATCCGAAGAGCGGCAGCTTCTCAAACAGCAAACGGAGTAGTGGATTGATGGATTGATGGATTGATGGAGTATGGCGCGAATCAGGACCTGCCACCCGCCACCCGTCACACGTCACTCGTCGGAGGGGCCAATAATCCAGCAGCAACAGCACAAACGGCACCGTCACCAGCATCGGCTTGCTCATCAATCCCAGCGCGAAAAACACCAGCGCCAGATAATATGAACTCGAAGATGGAAGATGGAAGATGGAAGATGGCCTCTGACTTGTGTTTTCAATTGTCGCCTCGCTCGCGACCTGCCCATTGCTGCCACTCTTTATTC
>JBEKSU010000243.1:0-5341 GCA_049516755.1 Verrucomicrobiota bacterium
ACAAGTGGGGGGGCAGGCAATGGCAGATCGATATACGTATATTCCATCGCTTGGGGTGCTGATTCTGGCCATCTGGGGCGCTTATGAACTGACCCAGCGCTGGCGGTATCAGGTGGTGGCGTTGTCGGTGGCGGGTGGTGTGGCGATCGTCTTATGCCTCGGATTGACGCGGCAACAGCTCGGGTATTGGCAGGACAGTGAAACCCTATATCGGCACGCGCTGGCAGTCACAGAGAACAATTACCTCGCTCACAACAATCTCGGCAACGCTCTCTTGAAGAAAGGCCAGATCGACGAAGGCATCAGCCAATTTCAGGAAGCCATCCGCCTGAAACCGGATTTTGCCAACGCCCACTACAATCTCGGCGTCGCATTCAACAGGAAAGGCCAAAACGATGAGGCGATCAGCCAATATCAGGAAGCCATCCGATTGGCGCCGGATTACGCCGTTACTCACAACAATCTCGGGGCCACTCTCATGGAGAAGGGCCGGGTTGACGAGGCGATCAGCCAATATCAGGAAGCCATCCGCCTGGCACCGGATTACGCCGATGCCTACAACAACCTGGGCACCGCCTTCGACCGGAAAGGTCAGATCGCCGCGGCCAGCAACCAAATCCGGGAAGCCATCCGGCTGAAACCCGATTTTGCCGAAGCTTACTACAGCCTTGGCATTGCCCTCGGGCAGATGGGCCAGATCGATGAGGCGATCAACCAATATCAGGAAGCCATCCGCCTGAAACCGGATTATGCCGAGGCCCACAACAACCTCGGCAACGCCTTGGGCCGGAAAGGGCAAACCGACGAAGCGATCAACCAATTCCGGGAAGCCATCCACCTGAAGCCCGATTACACTTATGCTCACAACAACCTCGCCGCCGCCCTGCTCAATAAGGGCCGGATCGACGAGGCGATCAGCCAATACCGGGAAGC
The DNA here is from genome assembly GCA_049516755.1 of Verrucomicrobiota bacterium. Taxonomy (GTDB): domain Bacteria; phylum Verrucomicrobiota; class Verrucomicrobiia; order Limisphaerales; family UBA11358; genus UBA11358. The sequence continues at coordinate 934 of JBEKSU010000243.1, forward strand.
CGTCCGCCTGGCACCGGCTTCCGCCGCCCTTCGCAACAACCTCGGCACCGCCCTCGGCATGAAAGGACAAACCGACGAGGCGATCAGCCAGTTTCAGGAAGCCGTCCGCCTGAAACCGGATTTTGCCGAGGCTCGCAACAATCTTGCTCATGCCCTGGAAATGAAGAACGCTCCGGCGGGCCGCTGATCAGTGCGAAATTGGATCAACAGCAACCTCGTTGACATCTTCGCCGGATCAAAATTGCGGTCGCCGGCCGGGTTTGACAGAATCTTTTTCCCGATGATAGCCAGCAATTGCCGTCGTTCGTTTCTGATTTGCGCCCTTCTGTGCGCCATGACGTTGATTGCCTATTGGCCGGTGTTCGACAACAATTTCATCAATCTCGACGACTACGCGAACGTATTAAAAAACCCCCACATGCAAGGCGGGCTGACCTGGGAAAATGTCAAGTGGTCGTTTCAAGCAGGTTACTCCGGCAACTGGCATCCTCTCACCTGGTTATCGCACATGTTGGATGTCCGATTGTTTGGCTTTGACCCGCGCTGGCATCACCTGATCAACCTGCTGTTTCACATCGCCAACTCGCTCCTGCTGTTCCTGTTGTTCCAGGGCCTCACAGGCATGACCTGGCGCAGCGCCTTTGTCGCCGCCGGGTTCGCCGTGCATCCCTTGCACGTGGAATCCGTCGCCTGGGTGGCGGAACGCAAGGACGTATTAAGCACGTTCTTCTTCCTGCTCACGTTGCTGTTTTACGCCCGCTTTGCCCGGGAACAAAAGGGTGGCAGCATTGGCCAGGTCGCGAGCGAGGCGGCCATTGAAGACGCCAGTCAGAGGCCATCTTCCATCTTCCATCTTCCATCTTCGAGTTCATATTATCTGGCGCTGTTTTTTTTCGCCCTGGGATTGATGAGCAAACCGATGCTGGTAACGCTGCCATTTGTTCTGCTATTGGTGGATTTCTGGCCGTTGCAGCGTGTCGAACTTGCCGATAAGCACGCCGGTCTCAAAACCCTGCGGCTGCTCATTTTGGAGAAAATCCCATTCTTTATTCTAAGCGTGGCTTCGAGTTGGGTGACAATTGTGGCGCAAACCAGAGGCCATGCCGTTTACACCACGGAAAGGCTGCCCTTGTACACCCGCTTTGCAAATGCCGCGACTTCCTGTTTGATATACCTCGGCCATGCCGTCTGGCCCGTGCATCTGGCCATCTTTTATCCCTACCGAAGTGCAGCCAATTTCCGGGACTGCTTGCAAGTCGCCGGCGCCGTGGTGGTGCTCGTGGCGGTTTCATTTTACGCCCTTTCACGCATCAAACGGGCTCCGTGGTTTGCCACCGGCTGGTTTTGGTTCCTGGGCACGCTGGTGCCCGTCATCGGCATCGTCCAGGTGGGCGGACAGGCAATGGCTGACCGCTACACGTACATTCCCTTGATTGGCGTGTTCATCTGCCTGGTGTGGGCCGGGGCCGGATTTTTTGCCGTCCGGCATCTGAGCGAAAAAATTCCTGCTGCCATTGGCGCCGTTATTGTCATTGCCTGTGTTGCGGTCACCCGGCAGCAGGTGAAGTATTGGCGGGACACGTTCACCATTGCCAATCATGCGCTGGAAGTCACGATCAATAATCCCGTTGCACATGACCTGATCGGCCAGGAGTTGGGAAACGAGGGCAGATGTGAGCCGGCCGTGGAACATTTTCGGGCCGCGCTTGAAGCCGATCCCGGTTTTGACATGGCCCGGTATGATCTGGCCGTGGCTTTGACACGATGCGCCGACGCGCTGGTGGCGGAAGGTAAAATTGAGGAGGCCATCAGAAACTATCAATCTGCACTGCGGACCAAACCTCTGCCGTCGACCTTGAACAATCTGGGCTTGGCGTTTGGTCAGCTCGGCCGCCGGGAGGAAGCCGTTGCGCAATACACCGAAGCCTTGCGGCTCGAGCCGGATAACAGCATGGTTCGCTTCAATCTGGCCTCCGCCCTCGCGGGCGAGGGCAAAGGGGAGGCGGCGGAAAAGCAATTTGCCGAAGCCCTGCGGCTGAGCCCCGATCCGTTGCGGACCTTGATGGATTTCGCCCGGATCCTGGCCGATCAGGGCCGGCGGGCCGAAGCCACGGCAAAATTGCGGGAAGCGGTGCGGCGTTATCCCACCAATGCGGCAGCCAACCTGGAACTTGGCGTGAACCTCATGATGTCCGGGCAAACCAATGAAGCCCCGGGATATTTTTCCGCCGCTTTGCAATTGGAACCGGACCTCGCGGAAAAGAATTTGCGCGCCGCCAAGGCGTACATGGAACAAGGCCGTTTTGACTTCGCCCGCAGGTGTTTGTGGACGGTCTCCTGGTTGAAACCGGATGATGCGGGAGCGCATGAAAATTTGGGGATATTCTGCCTGCGGCATGGCCAGCCCGCTGATGCGTTGACACAGTTCGAGGATGCGCTCCGTCTCCGGCCCGACGCCCGATCCCATTGCGACCTCGGTTTGGTGTTGACCATCCTGGGACGGCACCGGGAAGCCGCCAGCCACTACGAAACCGCCATCCAACTGAACCCTGACTCGACCGAGGCGCTGAATGCCCTGGCCTGGCTTCTCGCCACGACCCCCGACTCGCAACTGCGGAATGGAACCCGGGCGGTGGTTCTGGCCGGGCAGGCCTGCCGGCTGACGGATTTCAAACAACCGCTGCTGGTAAGCACCCTGGCCGCGGCCTATGCGGAGGCCGGTCGCTTCGATGATGCGGTGCAGACCGCCGGTAAGGCAATTGCCCTCGCCACGGCGGCAAACCAGCCGAACCTGGCCAGCCGAAACCAGGAATTGCTTGAATTTTATCGGGCTGGAATAACCGTGGCGCAAAGCCATTCCCGCCCGAACAAATAAGAGAAGATCGGAGTATGGCTTTTGATGAAGAGCGGTTGCTGAAGGACCGTGTTCGCTGCAGGTTGCCATGCCAGCGCCGGCTTGACTTTCAATCCCCAACCCTCAACCCTCAACCGGTATGTTCCAGATCATCTTTACTCCAACCAGCGCCGCTGAACTGGCGCGCATGCCCAAGGAACTCCAATTGCAAATCCTGGGCGAATTCCGCGGACTCCCCCAACAGGCGCTCGGCACCGAACTCGACGCGTTCGGCAAATTGGAACTGGACGGACGAACGTTGCACCGCTTTCGCGTCGGTGATTATCGCGTCTATTTTGAACGGCATGAATTGGGCGTGCTCGTCCACCGCATTCTCAGCCGGCACACGCTCAAGGATTTCCTGTTCCGGTCCGGCCTGAAAACCGGCGAGGACGCGGCACTTCAGGAAAATCCGAAGTTCTGGGAACTCATTGAATCCGCCAAAACGTCAGCCAAAGCCTGACTGGTTTCAAAGTTTGTCAGGGCGGCGGCGGAGGTATGGTTATTTGGCAATCAGAGGCGCTCCCTCATGGGCGGTCGCGTCGGGTGGCGTCAATCCTGTTGGCGGCAGCGGCGGGTAGGAGCCTTCGTCAACCTGTTTTTGATACAACAAACGGTTGGCTTCAATCAAGATGGTCTGTTCGTCCGGCGTCATTGCAGCTTGCGATTGCGGTGTTGGCGACGGTGGACCAGCGCTTACGACATGATTTTGTGCCGCGCCGGAACGCCCGCCAAAACGGGTGGGAATTCTGCCGTTGTGATCAACATTGGGCGACCTGGGATTCGGCCTGCCCGGTGGCGCCACGATGGTGTTGACCGGCGGCGGGCTGGCCTTGGCCAAGGCAAGTTCCTGCACGGTGCCGTGGTTGTTAAAAGTTACCAAGCTGTCCTTTTCATCAATCTGAATGACTTCAATTTCGTCCTGCCGCTGACCTTCACTGAGAATGTAGGAATCTTCCTTGGCCGGTTGCCCCGGTTTGGCCGGGGTGGCAACCTTGAACAACACCTGCAATTGACCGAAAATGGACATGATGCCGTTGGGCGTGATTTTGGGCGGCGGATCGGCAGACTGGCTTGCGTCAATGGGCGTCGGCGGATTCAGGCCGAAGACATTGCGAACAACAATCGGCGCATAGGGATTGTTCGGCAACACCGCATCGTCCGCGAGCGCGCCGGCGTTCAAGACCAGCCCGCTCGCAAGGCAAACCGCAATTTTTCCCAAGCACCTCATGATTTGAATATAATGGCCCACTGCTGAATATTCAAACACCACCTGGTCATATTAGTTGCGCCGAAAAAGCGCTGCATTGACGCTTGTTTTGGCGTATTTTCCCATCGGCAGCCGGCATTGCTGCTGCTGCGACGGGAGCGTCCGGTTGCGCCTGTTCCCGCGACAAAATGGGCGTGCTAACGTTCCCGCATTCCTGATAATTTGTGGCAGTTCCATGCAAAGGGCAGAGACGAAATCCAACCCCGAACCGACGGGTGCATTTGTCCCGGTCGTGGCTCCGTCAC
>JBEKSU010000244.1:0-5322 GCA_049516755.1 Verrucomicrobiota bacterium
TTGCACGAATTGTTGAGCACGCCCATGCGTTTAAGTTCGCCGAGGATGGTGTGGATGCCGCCCGCGCGGTGCACGTCCTGCACGTGATAGTTCGATGACGGCGAAACCTTGCACACGCACGGGATTCGGCGCGAGATGTCGTCAATGCGCTTGATGTCGTAGGGAATGCCGGCTTCGCGCGCGATGGCGAGCGTATGCAGAACCGTGTTGGTCGAGCCGCCCATCGCGACGTCGAGCATGATGGAGTTGTCGAACGCTTCCACTGTGGCGATGTCGCGCGGTTTGAGGTCGTGTTCGACGAGCTTGATGATGGTGCGGGCCGCGCGGTCATAGAGGGCTTCGCGTTCCTTCGACACGGCCAGCACGGTGCCGTTGCCGGGCAACGCTATGCCGAGCGCCTCGCAAAGGCAGTTCATCGAGTTGGCCGTGAACATCCCCGAGCAGGAGCCGCACGTCGGGCACGCGGTCTGTTCGAGCTTTTTCAACTGCGCTTCCGTGATCTTGCCCGCCTGGAGTTCGGCGACGCCCTTGAAAACGGAAATCAAGTCCGAACTGCCGGTGGCCGGCTGAAGATAAGACGCGAGGTCATCGTGCGTCGCCTTTTGCTCGGCAATGCCCGCCGCCATCGGTCCGCCGCTGACGAACACGGTCGGAATGTTGACGCGCATCGCGGCCATCAACATGCCGGGGACAATCTTGTCGCAGTTCGGGATGCAAATCATGCCGTCGAAACAGTGCGCCTTGAGCATGGTCTCGACGCAGTCGGCGATGAGTTCGCGCGAAGGCAGGGAATAGAGCATGCCGGAATGGCCCATGGCGATGCCGTCGTCCACGCCGATGGTATTGAAAATGAACGGTACGCCGCCCGCCTGGCGCACGAGGCGTTTGACGAGCATGCCGACCTCGTTGAGGTGAGCGTGGCCGGGGATGCAATCGGTGTAGCTGTTGCAGATGGCGATGAACGGCTTGTCCCAGTCGGCCTCGGACTCGATGGAACCGGTGGCGCGGAGCAGCGAGCGGTGCGGCGCGCGTTCAAATCCTTTTTTGATGATGTCGGAGCGCATGGCAATTTTATTTACGATTTACGATTGGCGATTTACGAATTCAATATCGGTCTGCAATATAACCACGCAAGGGTGGAGTGTCACGCAATTGCAAATTTAACCGAAGTTATATTTGCACCCCCTTTGGGGAAAACGCCAAAACCGTGTTATGCCCGAAGTGTGCTGGCAAAACAACCATGCGATTTGTTTTACACAATCCACACATTTTTGGTGCTTCAAACGCTGGCCGGACTAGGATGGCAAAAATCATTAAATCTGCGCGTTCTTGGCGGAAACTTGCGCAACATTTTCAAGGTGGTTTGATGGCGAATAAATATGCCACCCGATGGGGTCAGGTCATCACCGGGTCGCCGATAATTTTTCGCCTTTCGTCACACGCTGTTTTCTGCTACTTTGATTTCATGAGCGACAAGGAATTGGTCGTGGATTTGCTGAAGCGGCTGCCCGCCGACGCGAAGCTGCGGGACATCGGCCGGGAGATCGAATTTCTCGCCGCCGTCCGCGAGGGTGAAGAACAAGCCGACCGGGGCGAAGTTGTGCTGCATGACCAGGTAAAAAGGGAATTCTTCTCGTGGATTACAAAGTAGTCTGGACCCTGCGTTCGCGCGAAGACTTGCGCAATATTGCTGTTTTCATTGCGCGGGATAATTCCGCCGCCGCACTCAGGCTCGGAGACTTGATTTTTCAACGCGTGGATTCACTGCAAAACTTCCCGGAACTCGGCCGCATCGTTCCTGAACGAAGTCAGCCCACCACCCGGGAAATTGTGGTCGGCAATTATCGGATTGTTTATCGCGTCCGCCACGAGCAAAAAACGATTGAAATCCTGCGCGTCTGGCACGGTGCCAGAGGTGTGCCGGAACTGTAGGTCAGGTCGGATACCCACCGGTGATGTAGTGCGTCATCTGGTCGATCGTCGCGCTTTGGGTGGAGATGATCCAGTTCACCAGGTCGCCGATGGAAACCAGACCGACGACTTTTTCGCCTTCCACCACCGGCAGATGCCGGGTGCGACGGTCGGTCATCAGCTTCATGCAATCCTCAACGGAATGATTCAGCCCGACGGAAATGATCTCGCTGGAAATGACCTCCCGCACCGGGGTGGTCTTGGAGGATTTGCCGTGAAGCACGACATTGCGTGTGTAATCGCGTTCGGTAAAAACGCCGGCCAGTTTCCCGCCGGACATTACAAGCAGGGCGCCGATGTTTTTGTCGGCCATGATTTTGATGGCTTCAAAGACGTTGGCATCCGCCGGGATCGAATAAATCTCCGATCCCTTGTGATGCAACACCGCGCTGACCGTACCGCTGGATTTCATAGGTTAGGTGCCTTTATCCGCATCTTCCGTGCCCGATTCAAGCAAATAATTTCGATTATAATCATCCCCTGACCGATGGTTTGATGGAACATTTCCTCGCCTCCCCGGCCCGTTTCTGGTTTTATATGCGCGTTGGAGTTCAAGCTTCAGCTTGTTCCCACAGCACGCTCAAGCGTGAACTCCAACCAAACTGTTTACAAACTATGGACTCGTTGGTGTCTGTCAGAAGATCAATAAAATGATTTTGTCCGTTGACAGGTTTTAGCCTTCAGTTTCCATCCTCGTGACGGTGGCTGTGGCCTGAAGACCAAACAGCCACGCTTGGCCAGCGATGTCAAGCACGCGGCTTTCGCCGTTGGGAAATAACCGCAGCCGTTAAAACTCTTCGGGGAAGACATCCTTCAGCTTAATTTTCAACCTGCCCAAAATCGTCTCCAGTTTGTTGAGCGTAAGGTGATGCTCGCCGCGTTCAATGCGGTGCAGTGTCGTATAGGAAACACCGACCCGCTTTGAGAAATCCGCATACGACAGGCTTCCCCGCGCCTTTCGTAGGAATATCGCAAGTTGACGGTCCAGGTTCCGTTGCACCCGTCAAGACTGGCAAATTAATCATCACGTATGCGTGATGATATTTATTTACATGACGGTCGTCCTCTGTTATTGGCGATGATCCATGGACACCGCAGTCTCCATCGATTGGTCATGAACACGACCGAATCCGCTATGAACCCTTCAAAAAGAACTCTGTTACTTGTTTCGTTGTTCGCGTTGTTCACGATGTTTGGGTGCGGCCATTCGGACACCAAACACATTCCGTACGATGCCACACTGGTAGATTCCCAGGGCAACGGCGGGTGGATGCTGTTCGATTCTGCTCCTGAAAGTTATGAAAGAGGTCGTTGTGTCGCTCTCGAAGAAGGAACCAAAGTTAAAGTTACAGGCCCTATTGTAAACGGTCTGGCTTCAGACACCAAATTGTACCCTGTCACCGTTCTGTCAGGCAAATGTGCGGGACGCAGCGGATGGGTGATTTCCACAGCACTTCCTGTTGCTATGGAGACGGACATCACGTCCAAGGACAACCAAGGTCTCACCGATGCGGAATTTTCAAAACTGCTGGATGACTTCCGCCATGCCCTCCGCCTGAAGGCCGCGAGGAGCATGAACGCTGGCGATCCCCCGGACGCTTGCCGGAACGTCGTGGCAGAACAACTGTCCATTTTCCAAAAGCAGTCAAAACTCACTGCCGCCCAATTCCTCCAAGCGCGAGTCTGTGCTTTCAATGCTGTGTGGGATGCTGTCATTGGTTTCTCGGCCAATTCGGTTGGTGTTGAGGATACCGACCGGAACCGCCAGGCGCTTAAACGTTTTGAGCCGTTTTGCGTGGAGCTTCAGCAGGACCCGGAAGTTCAGCGGGAGATTCTATTCGCCGCCGCGCAGAGTAACGATATTTCCTTAATCAAATGGCTGTTAAAGCAGGGCGTGGATGTGAATACCAAAAGCCAGGCTGGATTTACACCGCTGGCGTATGCCATCCAATTGGGCAAAGGTCCCGATGCGGCGAAAACGGTCAAAGCCCTTTTGGACGCTGGTGCCGACTTCGACCAGAAGTATTACATGGGCATGACAGCCACCATGTACGCTGCGGTCGCTGGCAGAGCTGACATCCTCAAACTGTTGCTGGCGAGGAATGCTGACGTAAACGCTGTCAATGAAGCAGGCCAGACCGCGCTGCAAATGGCCAGAGCTGCGAATCAGGCCGAAGCGGCAGCTTTGTTGAAAGACGCGGGGGCAAAAGAATAGCGCAGTGATTATGCGTGACGCGACAACACCAAAGGTCAATACGCTGGAAAACAAGGCTATATCGCCACGGCAACGATAAAGCAAAGATAGGAGCAGACTGCATGAATGGTGAGGACGAAGACGCGGACATTTTGAGTGATGTGGACGATCCACCGGCGTCGGAAATCCTGGCAATTTGGGCACAGGTTATTGAAGACATCCGGCAGAGCAAAGTGTGCTTGTATTTGGGCCGAGTCCCTGGGCAGAGTCCGGCGCTTGATGGCTATACCAGTGCGCTACCGCTGATTGGCGATTGCAGCGCCCTCGTTTATGCCGAACCGCGTCGAAGCAAAATTGAAGTGTGGAATTCCGTCAACCAGGACAGACTGAACCTGCAAGTTCCCGTTGACGGACTCGGATTCATCACTGGCTTGGACATGAAGAACACGGGCAAATCGCCGGGAGCCGATTTCCGGGGGTTGTTTCGAGACCCAGGCATAGAATGGGAACCGCCTGAAGCAAGACCACCTGAAAAACGTTTTTGGGGCGAATACGCCGAGCTGACGATTGAGGTTGGAAGGGAGCAAAAACGTGTTCGCTTGCTCCATATTGGGGTCGGTGGGCTGGCGGCGGTTCTATATTTTTTCCAACCACACCACATCATCCCCGCCAGGGTTATCGGGACGACTTCTTGAGGGTGACCGTAATGGCGGCGGGTTTTGCGCCGCAGATACTGTTTCTTGTATGACGTGGAGCGTTGAGGCAAGCACCGGCGCGGTTTATGAAACCAAAACAACGCCGTCGTCGATGCTTGTCATGTAACGAGCTGTTCACCCCTGATCCACGAAACCATTACCACCAGCGATTCTGCTCGGATGCTGCCTGCCAAAAAGCCAGCAAAGCTTTGAGCCAGCAACGCTGGCTGGCCAGACCGGAAAACCAAAAGCACTGGTGCGGACCAGCGCAGGTGGAGCGGGTGCGTGCCTGGCGCAAAGCGAATCCCCAATACTGGAAACGAGCGCCCCGACAAAAAGAACCTGCGCTACAAGAATACTGTTTGGTTTAAACCATTGGCCGACAGGCTGTTTAGCCCAACTTAACGGCATCACCGTTACAAGATGACATCTCCACGCAACGTCATTCCCACGTGTGACTTA
>JBEKSU010000245.1:0-5315 GCA_049516755.1 Verrucomicrobiota bacterium
TTGCGGACGGAATCGTTGATTTCGTTGAGGGCGGTGTAAAGCGTCGAGGTTTTGCCGCTGCCGGTCGGGCCGGTGACGAGGATGATGCCGTGCGGCAGTTGAAGGACGCGACGGAAGCAATCCAGTTCGCGATGGTCCATGTCCAGTTCGCCCATGCCGCGCAGCGTGGCGTTTTGCCGGAGCAAACGCATGACCACGGCCTCTCCGTGCAGCATCGGAATCACCGAGACCCGGATGTCCACCTCGGCATCGTCGAGCCGGATGCGGATGCGGCCGTCCTGCGGCAGGCGTTTTTCCGCGATGTTGAGGTGGCTCAGGATTTTGACGCGCGACACGATGGCCGGCTGAAAGCGCTTGAGTTGCGCGGGCACGGAAACATCCTGCAACACGCCGTCAATGCGGTAGCGGATGCGGAACTCGTCTTCGAACGGTTCAAGATGAATGTCCGACGCGCGCAGCTCGATGGCGTCCTTCAAAACCTGGTTGACGAAGCGGATGATCGAGGCTTCGTCCTCCTCGGCCTCGTCGAGATTGGTGTCCTCGGCATTTTCGTCAACGACCTGGAATCCCTTTTCCTCATCGAGCGTGCCGATGGTGTCCGCGCCGACGCCGAGGCGTTTTTTGATTTCGCGCTGGATGGCTTCGCTGACGGCCAGCACCGGCTTGAGGTTCAGGCCGGTCATGGTTTTCAGCGCGTCGAGGCCCTGGGTGGCGAAGAGGCGGCTGGTGGCGACCTCGACGGTGCCGTTGAGGCGCTTGAGCGGAAGCAATTCCTCCTTCAGCAGGATGCGGGCGGGAAAAAGGGAGAGAAGCTGACGGTCCGGTTCCACGTCGTCCAAAGTCGTGTAGGCGAGATCGTATTCCTTGGCCAGCCAGCGCAGGATGTCTTCCTCGGTTTGGACGGGAGACTTCGCGCGCGAGAGAGACTCCGCGTCAGTGAAAGACAGTTGCCGGCCCGCGACCATGCGGTCCAGCAACTGTTTCAACGAAGTGTCTTGGACGGGGGTTTCAGCCATATTATCCGGACGTCAGCTTCTCATTTGGACTGGTTATTCGAGCAATCCGAACAGGGTGGCTTGGGCTTCCTGTTTTGTATTAAGCACCTTGCGGAGATTTTCCTGCGCGGCCACGAGCTTGGCCTGTTTTGCTTTTTGCGAGGCCTGGTATTTTGCCAGCGCGGCTTTTATTTGCGCCTTGGGCACGTTGTCATCGATGGCCTTTTGCAAGGCTTCGGCTTCCGGGCTGGGTTGGGGGCCAAAATTGCGGCGATTGTTGCCGCCGGCCTGATCACCGTTGTTGCTGTTGCGGTTGCGGAACAACCGGCCCATGCCGCCGCCGCCGACGTCACGACGCGCGTCAATCACTTTTTGAAACAGTGGTTGGACCGCGGTCCATTCGGTGTCATTGGTATAGCCGAACTGCTCCTTGATGTTATCCATCATGCGTTGCTGCATTTGCGCCGGGTCAAAATTGCCGCCGCCGCGGCCTCCCCGGCCGCCGCCGCCACCGCCGCCACCGGTAGTATCATTTTGGGCGGAAACGCGGCCGGCGCTCAACATCAGAGCCGCAGCCACTCCGAAAATGGTTAACAGATTTATTGCTTTCATCGAATTTTCCTCTCGTGGTTGAATTGTTATTTTGCTTGGTCGCGGGACGACACACGCGTGCTGTCCTTTGGTGCGATTCAGTCAATGCAAGGAATGTGCCATGCGGGAAAACGCGCATTTGAAGGGAAATGGAAATTGCCGCCGCGCAATTACTGCTCATCCGGCCAAGCCACGCGCAAAATTTGCGCAAGCGGATTTGGAAATTATCTGTACCGCCAAGACGCCAAGGCGCGGAGGATAAAGTTTTTACAGAAGGCAACTCCGATAAATCGCGAGCAGGCGGAGATAACGAAGCGGGAACATTTTTGTTCTCTTTGATTGCTTCTGTTCCAGGTTTCTATTTCTCGCTCCCGCGTCTCACGGCGAGCGGAGGCGGTAGAAACGACCGGGATAATTCGTCCACTGGGGATCGCTGAAATAATAACAGCCGCCGGTGAGGGTGTTGGTTTGCACCGCAAACCAGCCGGGATTGGCCAAATTCCGCATTTGAATTCGGTGGTCGAGGTGAAGTATTTCATATTTGTGTAGTACTTCATGGTTGATGGGCGTCTCATTGACGCCGGTTAACGTGATGTTATGCGGGGAAGTGTTGGTCGCACTTCCCCGCCCTGTCGCCCATGTTACCAAAAATCCAAAAGGGCTTAACTGGGAGCATCAAGTCGCCGGAGCCAACGCCTATTGTCGCTGGTAGTTCCGCTATCGTGGTTCACACAGCAGATACGGCGGTGGTTTGCTTTTTTCGTTAGGCGACTTACGCGTATGAGTAAATTGAGCGCATTTTTATTGCTGGCCTACGCTTCACTGATTGCCCGTTGCAACGGCGAGCCTCGGAGTGTGCGTCCCGTGATTGAACCCATCGCATACACGCAGCAGTTGACAAACGGGACGTATGAGATTTTGCTGCGATACAGCGTCACGACATCCGGTGGCATGTGTTTCAGCAGTTCGTTTTTCACTTCGACGACCCACTACGAAACCAATTGGCTTTATGTTAAGTCCATCGAGGGAGTGCAAACTGCCGATCAGGTAGTTGTCAGGGCCGGCGTCAAAGATAATGTCGGTGATTTTACTTATCCTATCGAAGGTATGACAGGAACGGTTTCATTTACCAACAAGACGATGATAGTTGATTTGGAGCAGCCAAAGCATCCAGATGGCGTTCATGCACACGGTTCTGCACATTATTACTTAAACGGAATATATACGATTTCTACAAACTAGAGTTTATGTATAAGAAGTCGCCCAACCAATCGCGAGGCAGTGTGAAAACTCCGGCACGAAGCGAGTGATGGACGGAGAAAAGGTTTGACCGGCGGTCTGGTTTTCAGGTCGCCGGTTTTTTGTTGGTTGGAATCTTTATCCGTCCGGACAATCGCCAGGGAGGATTTTGGGTTGAGCCGGGGAAAAAAGGGCTTCGCCCCCCCTTTAAACCGTTTGCGGCATTTTCACCCCGACCGCCGCCATCAGTTTCTCGAAGCTCACCAGGTTCAACACCCGTCTTCACGTGGACGAAGCCCGCTACGGCGCGGCGAAGGCCCGTTTGGGTTGCAGACCGGCACCGTCAGGCCTCGAAAATTTTTGGGCGGCGGGGAAGGTCTGCCGCATTCAGGCTTCGTTGGCGCTTGACATCCATCGGCGGTGGCTGAACTTGGTTGGTCAGTCGGCAGAAACTTTTGAACATTCGTGAGGAGGACATCGCCATGCATGACGACCGCAAAGAGACAAACGGACTGACCCGGAGGGATTTCATCCGGGTGGGGGCAACGGGTGCAACGGCCGTGGCCCTCTCCGGGCTGGGAACGTTAAACATCTCCGGCGCCGACACCCCGGGGCAGCTGCCGCGGCGGCGCTACGGGCGGACCGGACTGGAGATCAGCACACTGGTGGGAGCGCACGACTGGAGTCCGGCCGTGATCCCGCTGGCGGTCCAGTCCGGAGTGAACTACTGGCACAAGGCCAATCGCTGGACGTCCGAAACGATGCCCGCCGCGATCAAGAGCCAGCCACGCGAGTCCTATTATCTGGAGGTGGTGGTGGACCGCGTTGGCGGCGACCACATGAAAGGCCACATTGACGAGGAGCAACACTATCAATTTGTCAAACAATGCGTCGCAAAATCGGGCGTGGGGTATTACGACGTGTTCAAGTTCCATTTCGGTTATCATTCGATTGAGGAGGCGAAGACGGAACCGGGGATGGTCCGGGCCTATGAGCGGCTGAAAAAGGAGGGACTGGTCAAGCACCTCGCGCTGTCGCAGCATCATTACAACAACATTGGCGGCGACATGGCCTACGACATCATCCCCTGGCTCATGGACCATTCGCCCTACGAAGCCGCCCAGTTTTTCCACACCTACGGCGACCAGCAGGAAATTGCCGATGTGCTGGCGCTGGCCAAAAAGAAGGATTTCGGCGCCATCGCCATGAAAACCATGGGCGGAGTGGGACGGGCGGCCACGGACAAAAAGTTCCAGGCCCTGCTGGCCGACCCTCGTTTCAACGGCAGCACGCCCGGGGCGGCGATGGTGAAATGGCTGATGTCCAACCCCAACCTCACGGCGGCCGTCATCACCACCGCCAATTTCGACCAGTTGCAGGAAAACTTCGGCGCCGCGCGCTCGATCGCCATGAATTCCAGTGACCGGGAAACCCTCGGCCTGCTGGCGGCCTACAACAAAGGGTTGACGTGCCTGCTCTGCGCCGATTGCGTCTCGCATTGTCCGGAACACATCGCAATTGCCGACATCCTGCGTTACGAGCGCTACGCCCTTGATTACCACGATTTGTCGCGGGCACAGACCGAATACCGGACGTTAACCAAAAACGGCACGGCTTGCATTGCCTGCGGTGATTGCCTGCCCACCTGCCAGGCGGACATCAACATCGTGGCGAAGCTGAAGGAAGTGCATCGGTTGCTGGGATAACGAGACGTGAAACGTGATGCGTGAAATGTGGCGGGTGACGCGCCTTCGCCAGGCTTCGGCGCGGCAAGCAGGTGCCGGATTGCAAGTGGCGGGCGGCAGAGGGCAACAAACATCGAACATTCAACATCGAACGCCGAACGTCGAACTTCACGAAAGCCAGGAATCAGCGCCGGGCGGTGAGCCAGGCATCCATGGCGGCGGCGGTTTTGCGGGCGCCGCGCACCACGTCGCTCAGAGGCGCCGGACCGCGCACGATGGAGCCGCTGGCAAACACGCCGGGGAAATTCGTCATTTGATTCGCATCCACCACCAGGCAGCCCCGGCCATCCACGGACAGTTTTGCGAAATCTTCGGTTTGCGGCAGACGGGGCACGTCAAATCCGTACGCCACAAACACCACGTCAACGGGCGTTTCGAATTCCGATCCGGCCACGGGCTTCACGTTTGCGCGCCCGGTGTCGTCGGGTTCGCCGGCTTCCATGCGGACGCAGCGGATGGCGGTCACTTCGCCCGCCGGATTGCCGAGCACGGCCACGGGCTGGCTCAGGAACATGAATTTCGCGCCTTCCTCGCGGGCGTCATCGTATTCCTCCGCGTCGGCAGGCAGGCTGGCTTCATTGCGGCGGTAAAGGCACAGCGCACTGGCGGCGCCGCGCCGGATGGCGATGCGCAACACGTCCATGGCGGTGTCACCGCCGCCGAGGACAACCACGCGTTTGCCCCGCACGTCCATGACCGGTTGGCTGGTTTTGGTTCCAGCCGCCGTTCCGCAGGCGGGTTGCGC
>JBEKSU010000246.1:0-5274 GCA_049516755.1 Verrucomicrobiota bacterium
CACCGTGACGATATCAAGACGTTTGTGGATTATATTGACGCGGATGAAAAGCGAATTTAGGTCCGGGAAGCTGAAGAATTGCAGCCTATCCTGATATTAGACCACATGGTCATCTGTCGGTTTCTGGAAATCTTTCTCATGGTCGCTCCAGCTCGTGCTGCCCATCAAAAGCCCGAACGCCAATGTATAAAACGCAAACCGCACTGCAAGCTTCCAAACAGGCTCAATAGGACTGTGCGAGAAATAATCAACTAGCAGCATAAAAATCGTCATCATGATTCCGAAAGGAAGCCCTCGCCGCAACAAACCCTCGCGCAAAACATACTGACTACGCCCTTTCGCTCGCACCTGTTCCCAACTTTGCTTTTCGGTCTGAGTCATACTCTCGATGTGGTCTAACAGATAATCGGCGGCCTGTTCTGCAGCCTATCCTTTTTCGTGCCTTGACAGCATTTCATCTTCAAGTATTTGACTGACATGCTGTTGAATCAGTTTTTGCCTTTCGTCACGCGCCGACAAAAAGCTTCAAGTGATTGTGTCACTGGCCAGCGTAAAAGTCGTCCACTTTCTTAGCGACGTCCTTGTAGCCGATGTCTATTTCGTAGATGAGTTTGAATTGCTCGATGGCTTCCTCTTTTTTACCCATGCTTTCGAGCACGGAGCCGAGATTATAAACGAGGTCCTTTTTCTCCTCGTCAAAAACGGGCTTTTCTTTGATGGCGGTTTCAAGCATGCGTGCGGCCATGTCGAACATCTTGCGCTTTGCATAGCACTGGGCGAGGTAATTCATCGCGGCGAGCCCCTTGTGCGGATTATTCTTCGCTTTTTGGAATTCTCCAATTGCCTCGGTGATTTTGCCCGTTTGAAAATAAAGCTGCCCCATCTCGAACCGGACCGCCAGGTCCGTCGGGTATTTTTCCACGCGCTTCTGGCATTCGGTGACCTGGAAATTCAGCTTTTCCGCCTGAAGTTTCGCCGATTGTTCGGTGTAATCCGGCGCGGCGGGATCAAGTTGCTCGATCTGATAATCGAAACGGCGCACGATGGTGTCGGCGATGGAGCGCTCGAGTGATGCATCGTTGCCCATGTCCGAATTTTTGATGCGGTCGTAAAGTTTCAGTGAGGGTTCGAACTTTTTTTTCTGCGCGTAGAGTTCCGCGAGCTGGCGCACCAGCTTGAGATTGTCCGGCTCGGTCTGCAGCCGCGTTTCGTATTCGCCGATGAGCCGCTCGGTTACATCTTCAGTCTTCACGACGCGCTTTTCCTGCTCCAGCGAAGCGGCCTCCTTTTTGTCCTTCAAAATGTCGCGGTAGGAACCCTGGCCGCCTTCGAGGGCGTTGTAGCCGCCCTGGTCCAGGGTCTTGCGCGCGGACAAATCCTTGAGCGCCTGGTTCAACTCGCCGTCATTGGGTGAGCTGAGCAAAAGTTCGGCGAGAATCCTTTCCGCCGGACCGGTGTCTCCACCCGTCGTGCCCACCGAATGGGCAAATTCAATCGCCAGATTCTTGTCCTTGGGCGAATTCTTCACCAGGATGTCAAGCGACATCACGGTGGTTTGCGGCAGTTCCAAAGCCTGGGCTGCCTCGACGATGATCCGGTGCGCGGCGGCGCTGTTCGGGTCGCCGTTCAAAATCTGCTCGGCGATGGCCATGGCCTCGGCGGGATTTTTGCTCAAAGCCATTTTGGCCTTGGCGACCTGTGGCGAGGAGCCGGCGCCACTCCACATTTTCTTGAAGAATCCGCCGGCGGCACCGCATTTTTGGAACTGCGCCGCGCGCAGCGCCTTGCGGCAGTCAAAGAACCCCGGCTCTTTTTCCAGCACCTGGTTGAACAGCGTGATGGCGTAATCCACATTTTCCCGTTGCACGGCTTCGCTGGCCTTGATGAACAGCAAGCGCGCTTCGCGCGAAACTTCATTGACGTTTTTTTCTGCCATATGGTTTGACTGGTTGAATAAAATTGCTTCTGCCCCGGGTAAAAATCAACTCTGAACACCTTTCGGGTTCAACCGCATTGTGCCTTGTGCCGGAGCGCGTGATCCACGAGCACCAGCGCGGTCATCGCCTCCACCATCGGCACCGCGCGAGGCAATACGCACGGATCATGGCGGCCGCGGCCTTTCAGGGTCGTGTTGTGAAATTGCACGTCCACCGTGTCCTGTTCGTGCATGACGGTGGCCACGGGTTTGAACGCGACGCGAAAGAAAATCGTCTGCCCGTTGGAAATGCCGCCCTGAATGCCGCCGGAAAAATTTGTGGCTGTATAAACCTTTCCGTGCCTGGCGCGAAACGGATCATTGTGCTCGCGTCCGGTCAGCGTGATGCCGCCGAAACCGGAACCGATTTCAAACGCCTTCGACGCGGGCAGGCTCAACATCGCTTTGGCCAGGTCCGCCTCAAGCTTGTCAAACACCGGTTCGCCCCAGCCGGCGGGGACCCCGCGCGCAAGGCCTTCGACGATGCCGCCGACGGTATTGCCGGCGCGCCGCATCTTCTCAATGAGCCGGATCATTTTTTTCGCGGCCGCCTGGTCCGGGCAGCGGACGATGTTCGACTCGACGTCCTTGAGTCTGACCTTGTCCGGGTTGATGTCGGCGACGATCCGCTGGACTTGTTTGACGTAGGCCAGGATCTCGACACCGTGACGTTCATGCAGGATTTTCTTTGCAATCGCGCCGGCGGCGACGCGGCCAATCGTTTCGCGCGCGCTGGCGCGACCGCCGCCCTGCCAGTTGCGAATGCCGTATTTGGCAAAATAAGTGAAATCCGCGTGCGACGGGCGGAACTTCGTCTTCATTTCGGCATAGGCTTCGGGCCGGGCGTCCTGGTTTTTGACCCACAGACAAATCGGTGTGCCGAGCGTTTTGCCGCCAAACGTGCCGGAAAGAATCTGCACCGTGTCGGATTCCTGGCGCGGCGAAACAATTTTGGATTGTCCGGGTCGGCGCCGGTCCAGCTCGGGCTGGATGTCCGCCTCGGTGAGTTTGAGGCGCGGCGGGCAGCCGTCCACGACCACACCCACACCACCGCCGTGGGATTCGCCCCACGTCATGATGCGGAACAGTTGTCCGAAGATGCTGGCCATGCTGAAATGATGCAAAAAAATGACGCGGGGGTCAAATCTATCGCAAAGCGTGTCGGAGGGACGAGTTACACGAGTCCCAAACCAGTTTTGTAAAATCAGCTTGTTGATTAATGTCAGGGACTCGTGTAGCTCGTCCCTCCGAAGAAAATGAATGAGCCATTGTCAGAACCCGGTCGGAAACAGTTGCCGCATTTGCCGTCTTTGGAACTTTCCAATCAGACAGTCATTCAATATGTCAGTTGCAACGTGGAAGGCCGTCGTTCTCTGTTAGCGAACCCGGAAATCCATCAGTTGCTCATCGAAACATGGCGCAAGGCGAATCACTGGCTGGTGGGGCGCTATGTCGTTATGCCGGATCACGTCCACTTTTTCTGTGCCCCCGCGCATGTTCCGGTGACGCCTCTCAAACGTTGGATGGAATTCTGGCGTGCTGAGGCAACGCGCCGCTGGCCGTGCGCTGGCGACAAGCCCATCTGGCAATTTTTTTTGACCGGCAACTTCGCAGCGGTGAGAGTTATCATCAGAAATGGCTCTATATTGTGGAGAACCCCGTCAAGGCCGGTTTGGTGGCGCGCTGGGAAGATCGGCCATATCAAGGTGAATTAAATGTGCTGCAATGGCATGAACCGGCATAAACTTCGTTTCGGAGGGACGAGTTACACGAGTCCCAAAATTTATTTCACTTGGAATGTCCAAAGGCCAGGAAAATCAGGGACTCGTGTAACTAGTCCTTCCGGCTGATTTTGGGCAGATTTTGGGACTCGTGTAACTCGTCCCTCCGGGATAAACTCTCCATCGCATGAATCGCATCGTGGAACGTTTTGCGCGCCTGAAGCGCGAAGGCAAAAAGGGTTTCATTGTTTATATCGGCGCGGGCGACCCGGATTTGGCCGCCACGCGCCGGCTCGCGCTCGCGTTTGACCGGGCGGGGGTGGACGTGCTGGAACTGGGCGTGCCGTTCAGCGATCCGATCGCCGACGGTCTGGTGAACCAGCTGGCCGCGCAGCGCGGTCTGGAATCCGGCGCCACGCCGCCGAAAGTCTTGAAAACGGTCGCGTCGATCCGGCGCGATTCGCAAATCCCGATCGTGCTCTATATTTATTTCAACCTGATCCACCGCGCCGGCCTGGAGCCATTCATCAAAGCGGCGGCGGCGGCGGGCGTGGACGGCCTGCTGGTGCTGGATTTGCCGCCGGAGGAATCGGGCAATTACGAATCGTTGATGCGCCGGGCCGGGCTGTGCCCCATTTATCTCGTCGCGCCGACAACGCCGGCAGCCCGCATGAAAGCCATCGTAAAGCGGGGCGCGGGGTTCATTTATTACATCTCGCGTGAAGGGGTGACGGGCATGCAGAGAAAGGTGGCGGCGAATCTGGCGCAACAGGTTGGTAAAATCCGCGCCCATACGCCGTTGCCGGTGGCCGTGGGCTTCGGCATCTCGAACCCCAAACAGGCGAAACGGGTCGCGTCTTCGTCGGACGCCGTCGTCGTGGGCAGCGCGGTGGTGAATCAGATTGCCCGGCACGGCCGGTCGCCGGAACTGGTGAAACGCGTGGGCGCGTTTGTTAAATCACTGGCCGCGGCGGTGAAGGGTTTGTGAATCCGGAACGGGACGCCGCGTTTCGATTATTGATTGGGCGGCGCCGATGGATTTTGGCCGGAAGTGGATTGGTCTCCGGACGATGAACCTTGGTTAGCCGCGCGTTTATTCAGGTAATCTTGGCGGCGGGCTGCGGCTTGAGTTTTGCTTTGTTCAATGGCCTGGGTTTGGGCTGGAGTCAACTGTGGTCTGGTTCCCGTTCCCGAACTGCTGAGGTTGGCATCGGGCAGGGCAAGCCAATCGGCGGCTTCGAGCATGGCAATGGCTTCCTGATTATCCGCCGCGTTGGCGGCGGCGGCTTTCAAGGCGGGAATGGCGTTGATGCTTTCAAATTGCTTGGCGGCCTCAACCGCGGCCATCCGGATTTCTTTTTCCGGGGAAGTCAGGTCGCTCAGAATATTGGAAAGCGATTGCGGGTCATTGTTCATTGCCCAGGTGGAAAGCCGGTCGGTCTCGACGTCAATGGCCGCCTGATGTTCTTCGGGCGTCAGTGTCTTTTTGACCGCCACCGGGGCAGGTGCGGGTGCCGGGGCAGGTGCGGGTGTCGGCGCGGCGCTCACGGTGGGCGCGGGCGCAACGGCTGGGACCGG
>JBEKSU010000247.1:0-5091 GCA_049516755.1 Verrucomicrobiota bacterium
GCCGGCATCCAGCCGGATCGCCAGCGCCAGTTCCGGCGCCCCGTTCGTCGCGTCGCCGATTTGTAAAAACCATTCCGCGCCCAATAAATCGTCGAGCAACGGCCGGAGCTGCCCGGCGCCGGTATTGGTGCTGGAAAGCATTTTTTGTTTGAGCCAGTCATAAGGCACCCGGGAAAGTTTGTTCAGCGTTTGAACGCGGAGCGCCTGCGCCTCGGACGAACACCAAAGATTTGTGAACGCCACGGCATTGGTGTCGGCGGAAATCTGCCCGGCGCCGGCGAAATGAATTCGCGCAATCAAAGCTGGCGCCGGCGTCGACGCCCGGGTCACAACCGCAGCCATCATTGCCGCACAAAGCAAAAATGTTAAAAACTTGCGCATAGACGCGTATTTCTGTGCCAAATACGCCACTTCTTGGCAAATCCAATCATATTCTGATTGCCCCGCACGCTGAATCCGGTTTTGATTCGCCGTGCCCAAACTCCGCCCGTTTTTCAAATACTGGCTGCCGGTGTTGATGTGGATGGCGTTGATTTTTTCAGCATCGAGCGATTCGCATTCTTATGAGCATTCCTCGCGCCTCGTCGAACCATTGTTACGCTGGCTGTTCCCCCACCTGTCGGAAGCTCAGATCCAGGACATCCATGAGTTACTCCGAAAATGCGCGCATCTGACCGAATACGCCGTGCTCGCGTTGCTGCTCTGGCATGCGGTGCGCCGGCCAGGAAAAAACGATCCCCGTCCCTGGGTTTGGCCGGAAGCCGGCCTTGCACTCGCCATCACCTTTCTTTACGCCGCCAGCGATGAATTCCACCAAATCTTTGTGCCGACACGCACGGCACTGGTGTCTGACGTGTTCATTGACACCGCCGGTGGCGCGGCCAGTTTGCTCGCGCTCTGGCTGATTGGTCGCAGGCGAAAACACTGGTAGAAACCCACCATGAAACGTCCGCTGGTTGCCGTCGTTTCCGGTTACGCCTTCGGGCTGCTGCTGGCGGAGATCTTTCGACCGCCGCCCGCCACGCTGTTTGGAATTGCCTTTGCCGTTCTCGTCCTCGCTCTCGTTCTCGAAAAACTTCGTCCCCGGTTGCTTTGGCTGCTCATCGCGCTGGCCGGCTGGACGAATCTCGCCAGCCGGACGGCCGTGGTTTCGCCCAACGACCTGCGCACATTGCTCGGCGATGCCAACGCCATCGTGACGGTGCGCGGCACCTTGATCGAAACCCCGCACTTGCGCATCACCGAACGCGACGGCGTGCCAGGCGAACGCTCGGTCGCCCAGGTCCAGGTCACGGCGTTGCGCCGCGACGCGGGCTGGCGACCGGCGGCCGGTGCAATCATCGTGACAACGCCCGACGTCCTCGCCGGTGTTTTTTTCGCCGGTCAACCGGTTGAAGTCACCGGCGTCATCGGCCGCCCGGCGCCGCCTTTGGCCGGGGGGCTTTTTGATTACCGTGAATACCTCCAAACGCGCGGAATTTTTTACCAGCTCAAAACCGGCTCCACGAACGACTGGCAATTGGGCGCGGCGCCATTGCCCAATCCTCCGCTGACCGACCGCTTTTTGAACTGGTCGCAGCGCACACTGGCGCTCGGCCTGCCGGCGGAAGACCAGCCGCTGCGTTTGTTGTGGGCGATGACGCTCGGCTGGCGAACCGCATTGACGGCGGACATCAGCGAGCCATTTTTGCGGGCGGGCACCATGCACCTCTTCGCGATTGACGGCCTGCGCATTGCGCTGATTTCCGGGATGCTCGTGGCGCTGTTGCGCGTATTGCAGGTCTCGCGGGCCTGGTGCGGCACCGTGGCCATTCCGCTCATCTGGTTTTACACCGTTGCGACCGGCTGGGAACCCTCCGCCATCCGGGCGTCGGTGATGATGACCATCGTCCTCGGCGGCTGGGCGTTGAAACGGCCGGCTGACACGGTCAACTCGCTCGCCGCCGCCGCGTTCATTATCCTGCTGTGGGAACCGCGGCAGCTTTTCGAGGCCAGCTTCCAGCTTTCCTTCCTCGTCGTGCTCGTCATCGTGCTGATGCTGCCACCACTGACCAGAATTGCCGACCGGCTCTGGCAAGGCGATCCTTTGCTCCCGGACGAATTGCTCCCGCGCTGGCGGCGGGCGCTCACCGCGACGCTGCGCTGGTTGTCACGCTATTTTGCGCTCTCGTTTGCCGCCTGGGTCGGCTCGATTCCGCTGGCGGCAAAATATTTTCACCTGTTCAGCCCCGTTTCAACGGCGGCGAACATCGTCGCCGTACCGCTGGGCACATTCGCGCTGATGAGCAATCTGGGCGGCCTCGTCTGCGGCACGTGGTTCCCGTGGGCGACGGAATTGTTCAATCACAGTGCCTGGTTTTTCATGTCGGCGATGACGGCGGTGAGCGAATTCTCGGCCAGAATTCCCGGCGCCTATTTTTACGTGCCCGCGCCATCGTGGCTGACCATCATCATTTACTATGCCGTGCTCATCGGCGGGTTGAGCGGGTGGTTGTTTGCGCCCAAACAAAGAATCTGGAGCGCGACCGCTCTGGTTCTGATTGGCGCCGGCTACCTCTGGCACTGGCAAACGACACGGGGCGATACCACATTGACCGTCCTCCCGCTCAATGGCGCTCACGTGGTTTTCGCGGATGCCGCCGGACAAAGAAACGACTGGCTTGTGAATTGCGGCGACGAAAATGCCGTGAACATCACCCTCAAACCGTTTCTCCGCGCGCAAGGCGTGAACCGGGTGCCCAGACTCGTGCTGACCCATGGTGATTCGCGAAGCTGTGGCGGGGCGGGATTGCTCAATGAGCTATTCGGCATTGAAGACATTTACACCAGCCCGGCGCGTTTTCGCTCAAAGGCATATCGCGAAATCATCGCGGAATTCGACCAGCCGCCCCGGCGGCACCGGATCCTCAATCGCGGCGGCACAGCCGGTTGCTGGCAGGTTTTCAATCCCGGCGCCACGGATGATTTTGAGCACGCAGACGATGCATCGCTCGTGTTGTTGGGAAATTTTCACGGCACGCGCGTCCTGCTGCTGTCCGATTTGGGCCGCGAAGGACAAAACGTCCTGCTTTCACGCACGAACGATCTGCGCGCGGACATTGTGATTGCCGGTTTGCCCGACGAGGGCGAGCCGCTTTGCGATGCGTTGCTCGACGCCGCGCAGCCAAAAGTCATTGTCATTGCCGATTCAGAATTTCCGGCGACCCGACGGGCCGGCCCAAAACTGCGCGCCCGATTGGAGCAAAGGGGAATTCCAGTCATCTACACGCGCACGGCGGGCGCGGTGACAATTTTATCACGACCGGACGGCTGGGAATTGCGCACAATGGACGGACAAAAAATTTAAACCGCCGCAACCGGGAATTAAGCCGGATCGTTACCAACGCTGCCACCACCACATTGGCCGTTTATAGTTGTCGGGCACAGGCCGCTGTTTGGTGAGGCTTACGGAAACATAACGGGCTTCCGGAATTGAAAACTTTTTTACTTCGACGGTCACGTTCTCGGGGCGGAATTCCGACAGGATTTTGTCGGCCACATCCGTGGCCACGGATTCGATCAGCCGCCAGCTCCGTGTTTCGCCAAGTTTCAACAGGCGCTGGGTGACCTCATAATAATCTATCGTCCGCCCGATGCGGCCGCTCACGGCGGCGGATGAAATATCGAACTTGATATCCAACGTCAGCAACAAGCGTTGCGGCTTGGCGCGTTCGTCGTCAGAAATGCCGACGCGATAAAAAACTTCCAGGTCAACGATGGTGATAAAAGACATGACGGTTCTTCTGAATTATTTTGCGTCGGCGACCAAATATTTTACTTCCCGCTTTTTGTTTTCTGTCTTTCCCGCTGTTTCATCACGGCATCAATCAGGACCCGCGTCGGCATATTAAGTTGCATTTTGCCGGCTTCGGCAAGTGTAACCCATCGGGATTCTCGGGCTTCATCGTTGAGCTTTACCCGTGGCCGGCCCTTGCGGCGGCAGGTGTAATTCAGCAGGACGAAATGCGCGTCGCGGTAAAACTCGCGGGAATGGATGCAATCCTGCACGAGCACAAATTCAATGTCCGTCACCTCCAGGCCGGTTTCCTCCTTGATTTCGCGGCGGAGGGCAGCCTCGGAGGGCTCGCCCCACTTGATTTTGCCGCCGGGAATGCCCCAAAGATTGGACCATTTGTGCGTGCGGATCATCAGCACCTTGCCCGCGCCGTCGAAGATCAGGGCGCCGACCGTGGCCAGCGGCGGAAGGGTTGCTTCAAAGTTTTTTGCCGCCGGTTTGAGATGCAACTGGTTCTGCTCCAAAACCCGGCGCAATTCGCCGAGATGCTCGACAATCAAATCCGGCTGCGCCGCGCGCAACTGCTCCAGCGTGTTGTAGCCGGTAAGCACGGCGCAGGAATGGACCCCGCCGTGATGCGCGGTTTCAATGTCGTGCTGCATGTCGCCGATGAACAGCGTTTCGTCCGCGCGCAAATGATTTTCGGCGAGGATTTCGTGAATTTTTTCCCGCTTGTCCCAAACGTCCGTGTAAGGCTTGTCGAGATAGGCGCCGAAACCGGTGACCCGGCATTGCGTCATGAAATAATCGTGATGCACCGTGCTCAAGAGAAAGGTCTGCAACTTTTGCGCCCGGCAAAATTCGAGGAATTCGCGCGCATACGGCAGTTCGCTGACGGAATCCTGCGCCTGCTTGAAACTGTTGTGGAACCAGTTTTCGAGCTGCAGCAACGGCACGTCCGGCGTGTGACGGTCGTAAAAATTCGTGAACGGCAGGGAAAACTCGGCCCGAAATTCGTCCAGCGACATTTCGGGCCGTTCCGCCTGGTTGAGCACAAAATTGGTTGCCTTCCACACGGCGGGCAAATCGTCCACGAGAGTGCCCGACCAGTCGAAGATGATATTACGAATCACGCGTGAAATTTAATTGTAACGGCATAAAAATACAAAGTCAAACATGTCGCTGTCTTGGTGGCCGAGTTGACTCAAATTAAATGTTACCCGGGATGGGAGGTGGACGAGGAGTCTGCCGATACGTTGACTCATATTCATGGTTACCGAAGCCCTGACTATGAGTTTGTCCTCCAAACGGGAGTA
>JBEKSU010000248.1:0-5086 GCA_049516755.1 Verrucomicrobiota bacterium
CACACGACACTTTTCCGCGGCCTGCCGCGTGAGGCTGAAAGCCTTTTGCGCGGCGCGAAACAGACGACAAGAATCGTCAGCGTGGAATGATTCAAAAGCTGGCAGGACAGAAACTCGAACGCGAAACACACTCAAAACCATGAAACCGGACAGGCTGCAAAACCGGTCGCCCATTACCAGCTAGGCTGCATTCATGCACCATGTCCCAAATCGTCTCACAACTTATTTATCGCGATGTTGGCGCAGAAGGCATTGATAAAGTGCGCCCGCTGTGGGAGAAGCTCAACGCTCACCATGCAGATTTATCACCACGCTTTGGCAGTGCGTTACGAACCCGCACCTTTGACACTCGAAAGCAGAAGCTCCTTGCCAAAGCTGGTGCTGGCAGGCTTTGTGTGGAATTGGTGTCAAAAGGACGCTCCGATTTCCGAAATCCCAGATATGCAACGAGGCGAAGCAGCCTGCCGATTTATTTCAGTGGCTGTATCAGTTGCCGGACAGGCGATAAAAGCGCGATGGATATTGCACCGGCTACAGCATGGATTTGTTCAATTCGGGCATCGAACTGGTCGAAGGGGTCAGTTGTCTGCTCAAACCCTACGACGCCACCGTGCTGGTCCGCGCGGTCAGAAAAGCCTTTGCCAACGGGAATTGACCCCGCAACTCTGAATGCCCTTGTCGGTTTACAGCCCTGAATCCGGCGGCAAGCGCAATTGTATTTCTGCTTTAACTCGAAGCCTCGTCCGTTTCTGAGGGCGCAGTTTCGGCCTCACCCAATAACGCGGTCGCTTCATTTGCGGGGAGTCCTTCCACAGTCCGCAGTTTCCGTTCAATCGTTCGCGTTCTGGTTGCGGCGGTGTCAATCACGTTACTGGCCTCCTGAAGTTTCTTTTGAACTTTCTCGATGATGCCGCCGAATTTGCTGAACTCCGTTTTGATTGCGCCGAGAACTGTCCAGACTTCACTGGAACGTTTTTCGATCGCCAGTGTTCGGAAACCCATCTGCAGACTGTTCAAAAGAGCGCCCAAAACGGTCGGTCCGGCAACCGTGACGCGGAAATCGCGTTGGAGCGTGTCTAACAAGCCGGGGCGACGGAGAACCTCCGCATACAAACCTTCCGTCGGTAAAAAGAGAATCCCAAAATCGGTGGTATTTGGCGGATCAAGATATTTGTCCCGGATGTCGCCAGCTTCGGCTTTGATTCGGGCTTCAAGCTGTTTGGCGGCTTGTTCAACGGCATCGGCATCTGCTCGTTCCGAGGCCTCAACCAGCCGCTCGTAATCTTCCTTGGGGAATTTGGCATCAATCGGCAGCCAGACGGTCTTTCCGTCGTGCATGTCCCGTCCGGGCAGTTTGATGGCAAATTCAACGCGCTCCGCACTGCCTTGCTTTGTGACGACATTTTGCGCGTATTGCTCGGGTGTGAGAACCTGCTCCAACAAATTCCCCAGTTGCATTTCGCCCCATGTTCCGCGGGTTTTTACATTGGTCAGAACCTTCTTAAGATCACCAACACCCGTCGCAAGGTTTTGCATTTCGCCCAGACCTTTGTGAACCTGTTCCAGCCGTTCACTGACCTGTTTGAACGATTCCCCAAGCCGTTTCTCCAGCGTGCCTTGGAGTTTTTCGTCCACCGTCTTGCGCATCTCTTCCAGCTTTGTGGCATTGTCGGTCTGGATTTGCGTAAGCTTGGTTTCGACCACCGTTCGCAATTCACCCAGTTTTTTTTCATTCGTATCAACTAATTTGGACAACTGACTGGAAAAGGTTTCCAACTGCCCGCGCTGCGCCTTGCCAATTTCGCCCAAACTGTTGACGATTGAATCTCCCGCGGTCTTCAGTGTTGCACCCAATTCTTCGCGCAATGCCCGCGCCTGCGCTGCGGTTTCTTCCCGCTGGCGCGCAATCTCGTCTTTCACAACACGCTCCGTTCGCTCGCCGCCTTTTTCCAATGAGTCCAGACGATTCTGCAAGGGAGCAAGGTCAACTGTCTGACCACTGCCACGCGCGCGGCTGATCAGCCACCCGACGACAAAACCGGCGAGCGCTGCGATGAGCCATTGGATTGCTATCGGCAAATTCATTTAATAATGCGCCACGACTTCGATTTCCACGTTCGCACCTTTCGGCAGCGCTGCGACCTGGACGGTCGAGCGTGCCGGGAAATCATTCGTGAAATACTTCGCGTAAATCTCGTTCATCCCGGCAAAATCAGCGAGGTTCGTCAAAAACACCGTGCTTTTGAGCACATTGGCAAACGTCAATTTTTGGTCGTCCAGAATCGCTTTGACGTTTTGCAGCACGCGTTCGGTTTGGACTTTGATGTCGCCGGAAACCAGGTTGCCCGAAGCAGGATCAATCGGGATCTGGCCGGCGCAGAACAGGAGGTCGCCGGTGCGCACGGCATGATTGTAAGGGCCGACCGCTGCTGGTGATTTCGCGGCTCTGATGATGGTTTTGGTCGCCATAGAATGTGGCGCAAGGTCTAACGGCTTTGCGCGCTCGGGTCAAGGAAAGGCATTGGAAGACAGGTGCGTGCTTTTCGTTCGCACGCCGTTCGAGCGGCTGTTATTCTATACACCAAATTAATGTCTGTTCACCACCACAACGAGACCGGCGGTGCGAAGGAAAGCCATTCGCCGTCCGCGCAGTTGAAGGCGGCCGCCGAGATTCTCGAAAAAGCGGCGGCCAACCGCGCCTTGCTCGCCGGGCTGCCGGAGAAGGAACGCATGCGTCTGCTCAAGGCGGCGGGCGAGATTTACTGTCCGGACGTGAACGCGCGGCGGCGGTTCGTGAAGGCCCGGGTGCGCCAGCGCAAGGCGGAGAAAATCCAGCGGGACCAGTCCAAACTCAATAAAACCGGCATCCGGAAGCTGCGCCGGGAAAAAATCTTCACCACGCCGAATCTGACTCCGCTCATCGAGTTCCAGCAGCAGGAGGTGGAGGGCGACCCGGATTTCCGTGAAGTCGTCGAGCCGCAGAATTGCTACATCTGCAAACAGGACTACACGACTATTCATCATTTCTACGACCAGCTTTGCCCGGCGTGCGGGGAGCTCAATTTCCGCAAGCGCACCGAGTCGGCGGATTTGCGCGGGCGCGTGGCGCTCCTGACCGGCGGGCGCGTGAAAATCGGTTATCAGGCGGGCATCAAGCTGCTGCGCGCCGGGGCGCAACTCATCGTCAGCACGCGTTTCCCGCGCGACGCGGCGACCCGTTACGCGGCCGAACCGGATTTCAAGGAGTGGGGGCAACGGCTGGAAATTTTCGGACTCGATTTGCGCCATACGCCGAGCGTGGAGGAGTTTTGCCGGCATCTGCTCGCCACGCGGCCGCGGCTGGATTTCATCATCAACAACGCCTGCCAGACCGTGCGGCGGCCGCCGGATTTTTATCAGCACATGATGGAGCGCGAAAACGGGTCATTGCATGACCTGCCACCGGAGGCTCGCCGGATGCTGGGAGCTTACGAAGGTTTGCGCGGCTATCATCTCCTGCCGGAAGGTTCGCAAAACTTCCGGAGGGACGAACTCTGCGAGTCCCCATCTCATCAGCATGGGACTCGTGTAACTCGCCCCTCCGATCTGTTGGCCGGCATCACGCACGCGGCGGCGTTGTCGCAGGTGCCGCTGTTGCCGGACGAACTCGCCGCGCAGATGCATTTGTTTCCTGAAGGCCGGCTCGACCAGGATTTGCAGCAGGTTGACCTGCGCGAGCGCAATTCCTGGCGGCTGCTGCTGGCCGAGGTGCCGGCGGTCGAGCTGCTCGAAGTGCAGCTCGTGAACGCCATCGCGCCGTTTATTTTGAACGCGCGGCTGAAGCCGTTGATGCTGCGCACGCCGGAACGCGACAAGCACATCGTGAACGTGTCGGCGGTGGAGGGGCAATTTTACCGGAAGTTCAAGACCACGCGGCATCCGCACACGAACATGGCCAAGGCCGCGTTGAACATGATGACGCGCACGTCGGCGACGGATTATCACGCGGACGGCATCCACATGAACAGCGTGGACACGGGCTGGGTGACGGACGAGGACCCGGTTCAGATTGCGGCGCGCAAGGTGCAGGAACACCGTTTTCATCCGCCGCTGGACATCGTGGACGGCGCGGCGCGCATCGTTGACCCGATTATTTCTGGCTTCAACACCGGCGAACACGTCTGGGGAAAATTTCTGAAGGACTACCGCGAAACGGATTGGTGAGCTAGGAAATCAACAGGCGTTGCCTTTTTCGAGTGCAAGAATCTACTCATTGGCTTTCCGAAACTCATCCGCCAATACTTCGGTATTCTTCTCAGATTGTGCCCAGACTTTTTCGGGGGAAAAACTGTTCAAAACGGATGGCTCAGAACCCCAGATCAACTGATGAACGTCCCGCCCGACCGGAGTAATGAATATATCGTTGGCGATTATGAATAGTGTGATTTGTGTGGTTTTATGGTCTCGCGTGTAAAAGGCTGAGACAGCCGCGCTCCGCTTTCCGCGATGCTGCGTGGTGGACGTGCCCGAATGCGCTCCTGAATGTCCCGCTTGAACGCAATGCCCGGTCGCCGGTCAAATTTCTGAGACTATTGCTTGGAGTATGAGAAAATTATTGTATCCGCGTTTGCAACCCGATCAACGCCGGCGGGAGATACATTTTCTGCTCGCCGCCTTGCTGACGGGTCTGGTCACTGCCGGCATCATCGCGCTGATGATGATCGTGACGGGAGAGAGGCACCTGTAATGACGGCCGACCGAACCGGCGATGGGACGTTGAGCGTCAAGTGCCTGCTGGTATTCGTCTTTCGGACGTGATTCGCGATTTCCTTCGCGGCGCTGAAATGGAAATCAAGTGCTGGCGCGAAATTGCTGTGTGACCCGGTCGAGGCGCTTGTTGTCGGCGCGAATCCGCGCGGCGAGGGTCCGGGCCGTGGCCTGCAGGAAGGGAGTCGCGAGGGCCGGCGCTTCCCGGGTGAGACGGTCAAAAGCGACGTCGGAGATTTTCAGCACCGTGCTGTCCACATTGGCAATCACATCCGCCGAACGCGGACCCTGATCAAACAGCGACATGTCGCCGAAAAAATCTCCGGGGCCGAACGTGGCC
>JBEKSU010000249.1:0-5076 GCA_049516755.1 Verrucomicrobiota bacterium
GGTGGTTCCTGCTTGCGGGTGCGGCGGCAATTGCCATCCTTCCGGCATGTCGGCAAAACCGATCCGGGTGGCGATTGTGGAAGACCAGGAGTTGATGGCCGCGGGACTCAAACTGTGGGTGGCCAGTCAACGAGGGATTGAGATGGTGGGGTGCGCCCATGATGGCAAGGCGGGTTTGGCGATGTGCCTGGCGGCGCGCCCGGACCTGGTGCTGCTGGACATCGAACTGCCCGGGATGGACGGCATGGAACTGGCCGTTCAACTGGCGATAGAGCTGCGGGGGGTGCGCCTGCTGGCGATGTCCGGACTCACGGATCCGCACACCATCTGGCAGGTAAGCCAGAGCCCGGTGCATGGCTATCTGGAAAAGACGGCGGGGCCGGAGTTGCTGCTGGAGGCGATCCAGACGGTGGCCCGGGGCGGGGTGTTCTACAGCGGGCTTTTCGCGCAGGTCAAACGCGAGTGGTTGTCCCAGCCGGAGGCGTTCCAGAAGCTGTTGAGCAAACGCGAACAGGAGGTGCTGTGCCGGATGGCGTGCGGCTGGAATGAAGCACACATCGGACAGGAACTGGGAATCAGCCCGGCCACGGTGGGGGCGCACCGCAAGCACATCCGGCAGAAGCTGGACCTGCATAACGACCGGGAACTGCTCGCCTACGCGCGCAAGTGGGGTTTGGATTCCACAAGCTTCTGCAATGCGGGCTGAAACAGGTCAATGGGCTGTTTTCTCTTGCTCTGAGGCCAAGCCACCAAACGAGCCGTGTCAGGCCAACCAACCGCGTAAACTTTTTTAGATCGCATCTTCCGATCCGAAGAACGCCTCTACCGATTCTCCACTCCGCTCTCGTGCCGATTAATGGACACAGGATGACCCAGCGGCGCCATGTAACCGGCGATCTTCTTTTGCATGGCAACGCTCAATAGCCTGACCAGCTCTGCATTATCCACACGCGACATCATATCGGCGAAGGTGGTGCTGCCGGATGGCTTCATGGTTTTCTTTGGTATGTTGACTTTGCCCAACATAACAACTCTTTCGTTCTTGACGTGTCATTTTTTGTTCGCTGTCGGCATCCGGTTGAGAAGGTGTTTGAAAATCGGCTTAACCGCGATCTGCACGGGTGCCAACAATCATAATGCGCCGGCGGGCCCGTTTTCGCTTTGGGATAAAATCCTACCGTGGTTTATGGGAGTCACGGGCACCACGGCAGACAACGAGGACGATTTTTTACAGCGTTGGCTTTTTCTTGGCAATCGTGTGCGTGGCATGGCCGTAAAACACCTCGGCGCATTCCATCATTGTCTCGGACAGCGTCGGATGCGGATGCACCGTCAGCGCGATGTCCTCGGCGGTTGCACCCATTTCCAACGCCAGCACCGCCTCGGCAATCAATTCTCCCGCGCCTGCGCCCACGATGCCCACGCCCAGCACCCGGTCGCTTTCGGGATCAATCAACATCTTCGTCAGGCCATCCGTGCGGTCGAACGACAGCGCCCGGCCCGACGCGGACCATGGGAATTTGGCCACTTCATATTTCACGCCCTTTTCCTTCGCCTCGGCCTCGGTCAAACCGCACCACGCCAGTTCCGGGTCGGTGAACACCACCGCCGGGATGACGATGTTTTCAAACGTCACATCTTCGCCGTTGATGTTCTCCACGGCAATGCGCGCCTCCTTGTGTGCCTTGTGCGCCAGTAAAATCCCGCCCGCAATGTCGCCGATGGCATAAATGTTCGGGTCGCCGGTCTGCTGGTGATGGTTGACCTTGACGAAGCCTTTTTCGTCCAGCTCGATCTTGGTGTTTTCCAAGCCGAGGTCGGCGCTGTTCGGCACACGCCCCACGGCCACGAGCACGCGGTCGTAGAGTTCGGACACCTTCTGGCCGCTGCATTCCATCTCCACCTTGATCTGCTTCCCGGCGGTGGACATTTTTGTGACCTTCGCCTTAAGCCGGACTTCCTTGAACATCTTTTTTGCGTTCGCCGCCACCGGCCGGGCGAGGTCAGGGTCGGCCCCGGCCAGGATGTTGTCGAGCGCCTCCACCAGCACGGTTTTGCTGCCGAGCGCGGCATACACGGTACCCAGTTCCATGCCGATGTAACCGCCGCCGACGACCAGCAGGTTTTCCGGAATGTCCTCGACTTCGAGCGCCCCGGTGGAGGTCATGATGCGCGGATTGCCGAGATCGAACACCTTGGGCATGGCTGCCAGCGAACCAACGGCCAGAATCGCTTTTTCATACTCGATGAATTGCTGCCCCTGTTCCGTCTCCACGCGCAGCTTCTGCGATCCTTCAAAATAACCGCGACCCTGGATGACCTGCACGCCGCGCATTTTGGCGAGCATGGCCACGCCGCCGCCAAGCTTTTCCAAAATGGATTCCTTCCACGCGCGCAGTTTCGGCAAATCCACCGTCGGGGAAGTGAACGTGATGCCGCGATGTTCGGAATCCTTGGCGGCGGTGATTTGATGCGTCGCGTAGAGCAGCGCCTTGGACGGAATGCAGCCGCGATTCAGACAGACGCCGCCGAGCCGCTTCTCGCGCTCGACGAGA
Source organism: Verrucomicrobiota bacterium (assembly GCA_049516755.1). Taxonomy (GTDB): domain Bacteria; phylum Verrucomicrobiota; class Verrucomicrobiia; order Limisphaerales; family UBA11358; genus UBA11358. The sequence continues at coordinate 2,556 of JBEKSU010000249.1, forward strand.
ATGACCTTCATGCCCAGGTCGGCCGCGTAAAAAGCCGCCGCGTATCCGCCCGGCCCCGCGCCGACAACCACAATTTGAGTTTTGATTGGGTCCATAGGAAAAATTTAGTTGAAAAGTTCCACCCTCACCCCAGCCCTCTCCCCCAGGAGAGGGAGAATCATTCCCCGTTCTTCGGAGATACGAAAGTCCCCGGTAGTCGAATGCGTTCGGTAGCGAATGTTAAAAAGACGGTGACTGCAACTACGGCAAACGCATTGCCAAACGCCGTCGCTTGCCTTCCCTTCTCCCGGGGGGAGAGGGCCGGGGTGAGGGCGAGCGTAACCTGTAATTTCAACTCGCCTCACAATTTGACACTTTCTTCTTTGAAATCCTGCAACGCCGCGACGAGGTCCACCATGAACCGCGCCGCCGCGCCGCCGTCAATCACGCGATGGTCGTAGGACAATCCGAGTGGCGTCAGCAGGCGCACCTCCACCTTGCATTCGCGCGCCACCGGTTTCATCGCACCGCGGCCGAGACCGAGAATGGCCACCTCCGGTTTGTTGATGATGGGCGTAAAATGCGCGCTGCCGATGGCGCCTTGATTGGTGACGGTGAATGTGCCGCCCTTCAATTCCTCCGCCGTCACCTTGCGCTCGCGCGCCTTCTGCGCGAGCTGCTCCAGTTCCTTCGCGAGATCGAGCAGGCTCTTTTTGTCCGCGTCGCGGATAACCGGAACGATCAGGCCCTGCTCGGTGTCCACCGCAATACCGATGTGAAAATAATCCTTGAACACAACCGCCTGCGCGGCTTCATCGAGGCTGGAGTTGAATATCGGATGCTTTTTAAGTGTTTCGACCAGCGCCTTGAGCACGAGCGGCGTGAGCGTCAGCTTGGTCCCCTTCTTCTCATAAACCGGCGCGTATTTCTTCCGCAATTCGTTGAGCCGCGTGAAGTCGGCATCGTCGAACTGGGTGACATGCGGAATGGCGTTCCAGCTTTCCCACATTCGCCGCGCGATCACCTGACGTAATTGCGTCAGGGGCTTCTTCGTCACCGGCCCCCATTTGGAAAAATCAATTGATTCAGCGACCGGTCTGGCCGGTGCCGTAGCGGCAGTCTTGGGTTTGTCCGTTGCCTTCTGCAAACGGGCGAGATAGGCGCGGATATCGCCGAGGACAATCCGTCCGCCCGCCTCGCTGCCGCGCACCTTGGACAAATCAATGCCCAGCTCGCGCGCCAGCCGGCGGACCGATGGCGAGGCGACTGGCGCAGCCACCGGTTTGGGAATCTCCTCATCGTCCCCGGCAACCGGTTCCTCAGCGGGAATTTCCGACTCCGGCTCCGGTGCGGCCCGTTTCGCGACGGGCGCGGCGGCAGCGCCCGGCTGATCCCCGCCGCTCAATGAGATGAGCCGCTGGCCGACGCTGATTTTGTCGCCCGGTTTGACGTAAATTTTCGTGACGACACCAGCAGCCGTGGACGGGATGGAAGCCACGGCCTTTTCATTTTCCAGTTCGAGGATGGCCTGGTCCCGGGCGACCTGGTCGCCTTCCTTTACGAAGACATTGACCACGACACCTGAATCAGCACCCTCTCCAAGTTTAGGAAGTTTAACATCCATAATTAACAAGGGGACAAAATGGCGTAAAACCCCGCCGTTTTCCAGAAGTAAATTTAAGGCTGGGACGCCTTTTAAACAGGTAGGAGCCGACGCAAGGAGACTCTGAACCAACACCAATCTACCGGGAAATTTGAGCCTCGTTACTTCGTCTCCTACAAGAACACGATTTTTTAAACGGGCTGTCAGCGCACCTTTTCCCAATCCTGCACCCGGCCGGGAACAATCCGGAACAGCGGGTGCGGCGCGGGAATCTTCACCGGCAAAAGTTTGCGATACCTTTTCACGTCCCGCCTTTTCAACTTCCTTTTCAAATGTCGCCACTCGCAAAGCAGCTGGCCGCGCGTCTCGGTCATTTTCCCGCGAAACCGCCGCGCGCCGATTTTGGCCGCGTCAAATTTGTAACCGCGTCGCACGGCTTCCCCGCGCACCGCCGCCAGATAACCCGCCAGCGCGGCGGGTGGATTGGCGAGTCCCGAAAAGCGGCGCAGTTGCGGGTGATGCTTGTATCCGCGGGTGGCACCGCGGAGGACCTTTTGCGCGAGCAACGCCTCGCGCCAGAGCGCCACCAGTCCCCGGGCGTCCAGATACTTCGGATGCAACGTCCACAAACGCATGCGGAATTCTAGGCAGCCGTGGCAGGCAAGTCGCGTTTGAAATGCAGTCCGACGTGATCGCAAGCAAAAGAGAAGTATGTTTTTTGACCCGCCCTCAACCTGACCTTCTCCCCCAGGAGAAGGGACCGCACAGTCCGGTTTTGGTTTTGCGAATGATCGTCCGGCAAATCCAGTCACACGGATCTTCAGGGAGACGGAGAATGCTTCTCCTTCTCCTCGGGGGAGAGGGCCGCGGTGAGGGTGAGCGTTGTTCCAGTACAAATTCACTTCTAACATTCCGTCAAATCTGGCATCTAATCCGTGT
>JBEKSU010000250.1:0-5066 GCA_049516755.1 Verrucomicrobiota bacterium
GCAAAATCGCGCAGCAACGGGGAGATGACGGTGGTCCAGGAGTCGTCATCCCAGACGAACTTCCCCGAGAGGGCCGGCAGGTACGCCAACACCGTAAACAGAATGATCAGGACAACACCGGCGACCCGTGCTCTCGATGCGTGATCCTTCCGCTTCCCGGAGTATTCTTGGACCAACACACTTTTTTCACTGCGTCGGGGATGGTTTGTTCCCTGGCGGAGTGGATGTTCGATCGCGGACGTACACAAGTTCTTCTCCCGGGTTGCTCAGCTTGGCTGCACCTAAATCAATAAATGCAGGGCCGACTTTCATAAGCAGTTTGCCATTTCTGGCTTTTAGAATGACTGCTGCGGGCGCGGAAGCATCATTCGACAGAAAGACCTTTGTGTCGAACGAGATGTCACCTTTGTCGTTGAGTTTGTACGAGTTCGAATCGTACACCTCCTGGGGATCGGAGACGTTCCGATACCACCTGATGTGATTGGTTGTTATCAGCATTCGCTCGTGTTTTTCTTCCTGGACGAAACTCCATGAGCCAACGAAATCATCAGGTATTCTGGCCGATGTCTGCGGTGGCAGGGATGTATTATCAGCCGACGGTGAGTTGGTTCCGAAGATGATTGAAATGCTTTTGGCAGTGCGAACGATTTTGTCTTCGGCCGGAGCGTTGGTCGCGCTAGGCACGGGGTTCGATGTGGTATATGCAACCGTAATCGCCTTTCCAATCCGGAGATCGCCAGCTGTGGCGGCGCCCCCATCCATGGTAATCTTGATTTCCTGGGGCAGATTGATTCGCATATCCTGCGTCGGCCGGTTTTCTTCGGCAACGGTAAGGTCCAGGAAACTGCCGCGAGTTATGCTCTTGATCACCCCCGTGACCGTGGCTTCGGCGGGCGGCTTGGGTTCCATGACTTGCTGGCAGATGCCTTGACCTGTAGTAAGTAAACCAAACACAGCTGCCCAAAATATCGTTATCAATGTCTTCATTTTGTTATGCGCCTTTCTTGAGATTCATTCTATAAACTTTGACCGACAATGCTTGCGAACAGTTGCACTGTTCAATCAAAAACCGGATGCTTGTGAGTTACCAATTATTGACATTTAGTCAAGCCGTTGTTGTGGCCGCGGCAGAGCGCTGATTGAATTTGACCTCTTGTTTTCAAGTTAGGCGGCGACGTTTCATTACGGGTTGCCTTGACTCGTCGCGGCGGTGGGCGGGGGATAGGCCTGTCCGCCACGATACAACTCCAGCCGTGCTTCCATCTTGCGAAGCAATTCCGCCTGTCCGCCCAAGCGTGCCAGGGTAATGGCCTTTTCTGTCGTCGCAATGGCGTCGTTGAACCGGCCATTGGCGGCGTAAGCGACGGCCAGGGTGTCGAGGCTGTTCGCGTCACTGTTGCCGGTCAACTCGCAGGCCTGCCGGGCCAGAGTCAGGGCCCGGACCGGGTCGCCGCCCTCCGCCGGCGCGAGTGTTCCCAGCAGCCAGGCCAGGTTGTTGTCGGCGACGCTGTTGCCCGAGGTGCAGGCAAGTGTGTGAGTCCACAATGATCTGCTATCGCGCCAGCATGCGGTTTGGTCCCGGGCGCAAATGATCAAAATCGCCAGAACAGCCAGCGCGCCACCGCCCAGCACCCGATGGCGGCTTCGCCAGAAGGCCGTCAGCTCCACCACCGTCCAGGTCAAAAGGACATACAGGCCGATTTGCGGCAGATAGGTATAGCGATCCGCTCGCGACTGGGCTCCAACCTGCAACACCAGCCCGATCACCGGCACCAACATTCCCAGATACCACAACCAGCCCATCAAAAAATACGGACGCTTCCGCCGCCAGCAGAACGCCACCGCCGAGATGGCGACCAGCAACAGCAGTGAAAGGATGATTTTCCGCACTGGCCAGCCATCGTTTGGATAAGGATACAAGACCGCCAATCCCGCCGGGTAAAACATCTGTCCGCAATAGGCGGCATAAGATACGAGAGCATTGCTGATTCGCTCGGAAAGGGAAACCCCGGTGTCCTGGTGCTGAATCAGAAGTGTCACCAGGCAGGCGGCAATTGACAATACGATGAATGGAATCTTCTCGACGATCAGCTTCCAAGAAAATGAAAAGCAGTTGGCCGGCGTCCCCAACCGGTTCAGCGGCCAGTAATCCAGCAGCAACAACACGAACGGAACCGTCACCAGCATCGGCTTGCACATCAAGCCCAACACGAACGATAACAACGTTAAACCGTAGTAAATCTTGGACTTTGGACTTCCGCCTGCGCCCGGCTTCGGCGCGACAGGTTGGACCTTGGACTTTTCGACATATCGCACATAAGCCCCCAGCGTCAGCATGAAGAACAGTCCGCTCAACACATCCTTGCGTTCCGCCACCCACGCCACCGATTCCACCCGTAGCGGATGGATGGCAAACACTGCTGCCACAAAGGCGCTGCGCCACAAGGCTCCCGTCATTTCCCGCAACACCAGAAACAGGAGAATGGCCGTTGCCGCATGGAGCAGGAGGCTGGTCAGGTGATGGCCGCCGGCGTTGAGGCCATATAACTGGCAATCTAGCATGTGGGACAACATCGTCAGCGGATGCCAATTGGCCATCACGCTGTGGGTAAATGCCCACTCGATTCCTTTCAGATTCAGGCCCTGAATGACCTGCGGGTTGTTGTACACGTATTGGTCGTCGTCGTAGTTGACGAATTCGTGCCCGAGCGTCTGACCGAACACCAGCCAGATGGCGCCCAGGAGAAAGACGCAAACACCCAAAACCGCCGGATAATTGCCTGACCCGACGGGAAGGGGTGGCGGGGTCATGTTATTTGACGAAGATGCCGGGAAAACTTTTTTTGGGGGGCTCATGCCATCAGAACGGTTGCGGGCTCATTATGTTCATGGAACGGACAGAACGTAAACATAATCAAAGGGGGCGGAGTTGATTTCAAGTGCAGGTCGGCATCTTGATTACGGGTTGCGCGGGCTGGTCAGGTCGGGCGATCGGCTGTAAGCATGTCCGCCGCGGTACAGTTGCAGCCGGGCCTGGATCTCCCCAGCCAACTGTGACTGCCCGGTCGAGCGCGCCAGATCAAGGGCTTTCTGCGCCGTGGCGATGGCGTCGTTGAATCGGCCGGCGGCTGCGTAGGCGGTTGCCAAAGTGTCAATATCTCCTGGCACTCGATACCCGGTGAGCTCGCAGGCTCGCCCAGCCAGAGCCACGGCCTGAACCGGGTCACCACCCTCCGCCGGCCCGAGCGTGGCCAACACCCAGGCCAGACTATTTTGGGCCTCGGGGTAGTCGGATTGGATACGCAGCGCCAGTTCCCAATGCGCCATCGCCGGCTTCACCTGGCCCGCCTGCCACAAGGCCAACGCCAGACTGTTTTGCGCCTCAGCGGAGCCGGGCTGGATTCTCACCGCCGCGTTGTATTGTTCGATTGCCTCCGGGATTCTGTCCTGTCGCATCAGAACCCCTCCCAGGTTGCAGTGCGCCTCGAAAAAATCCGGTTTGCGGCGCAGCGCCTGCTCGTAGTGTCCGATGGCGTCGTTGTTCCGGCCCATTTGTTCCAGCGCCAGCCCCAAATTATAGTCCGCCTCAGGGTAGTCGGGCTGGAGTTGCAAGGCCCGCTGCCAGTGCGTGATTGCCTCTTCCAGCTTGCCTTGTTGCACCAAGGCGAGCCCCAGATTGTGGTGCGTCTCGGCGGAGTCGGGCTGGATTTGCAGCGCCTCATTGTATTGTTCGACCGCTTCCGGAATTTTGCCCTGTCGCATCAGAATTTCACCCAGGTTGCAGTGCGCCTCGAAAAAATCGGGCTTGAGCCGCAGGGCTTGCTCGTAGTGTCCGATCGCGTCGTTTGTCCTGCCCGCTTCCTCCAGGGCGACCGCCAGATTATAATGTGCCTCGGGGAAATTGGGATAGAACTGCAATGCCTGTTCGTATTGCCCAATCGCCTCCTTGATCTTTCCCACTTGCTTCAAGGCGGCCCCCAGGTTGTTGTGGGCTTGGACGTAAGTGGGATCAAACCGTAATGCCTCTTCGTACTGCGCGATCGCTTCCGGAATTTTGCCCTGGTCCCATAACAAGACGCCCAGATTGTTATGCGCCAGCCAGGCACCCGGATTTTTGGCCAGCGTGTCCCGCCAGAGCGTCTCCATGTCCGCGTACGTCCCACATTGCCGCCAGGTCAGAACCCCGAACACCGGCAGCACCACCGCCGCGAAGCCATACAGCACCAGCTTCATGCGAAACTGTTCAGCCGCCCATGCAATCAACGACGCCGCCAATGCGATGAGTCCAAGGCTCGACAAATAAACCCAGTGATCGCACACGAACGAGTAGCACATAAAATACGCGTTCATGAAACCGAGCACGGGAAACAGCGTGCCGCCAAAAAACAACGCCGCCGCCAACGGTCCCCGCCCAATCCGTGCCCGCCCCAGCCAGAGCGCGAACAGTGTCCCCAACGCAGTGACCGGATAGAGCCACTGCCACCATGAACCGGCGTTGAGCTGCCAGCGCGGGTAAACAAAACATAGATTTGCCGGCCAGAACAGTTTGCCGGTGTAAAACCAGAATACCTGGCCCGCAATCAGGCAACGTTCGGGGAAGGAAAGAATCCACTCCGGCCCTTTGGCGCCGACATGGTTCTTCTCCAGCCACGCCGTTCCCAGGCAAAGGCCGATGGCCACGGCAAAGAACGGCAGGGTCGGTAAAATATCCGTCCGCCACCGGAGGCGCCCGCGTTTCCACCAGCCAATCAGCAGAATGGCCGCCGGCAACGAAAAGGCCGTGGCCTTGGCCAGTAACGCAGCGATAAACAAAATAAAAGCCAGCCCGTAAACCAGCCAGCCTCGCGGTTGAGGAACTTTGGGGGCAGGAGCCGGATTGTTCCCCTCGTTCCAGAACCGGCTGAAACGGCCATAAGCCAATAGCGCTCCGAGATAGAGCACCAGCGAGAGGACGTTCTTGCGTTCGGTAATCCAGGCGACGGATTCAACCATCACCGGATGCAGTGCGAAGAGGGCGCCGGCCAGCCAGGCGCCCGGCACCCGGAGTCGCCGCAACAATTGCCAGA